>NZ_JBBNAH010000046.1:0-6885 GCF_037994325.1 Pseudomonas sp. | reverse complement strand
CAACTCGCCCTCGCTACAGCCCAAGCGGCAGCCGATTCCAGCAATGTAAGGGGCAACGATAGGCACAAGAAAAACGCCTGCAATAGATAAGCGAAAACCCGCTGAGGACCGGTGCCCATCAGCGGGTTTATGTGCAACCGCAGCGGCGGATTAAACCGCGCTGTTACCGGCGAAGCGACGGTACAGCCAAGCGCTCAGCAGGCCCAGGGCCGACCAGAACAGCGCATTGGTGATCAACGAGGCCCAGATAAACTGATGCTCCAGCGCTTCCGGCGCCAGACTGGAATGCACCTCAGGCTGCGGCGCGCCGATCAGATGAGGCACCGCCAACAGCGCGGCACCGACAATCTTCACCGTCCAATGACGGGCAAATACCAACAACGCCAGGCCAACTGCCGTGGCCGTCGCGGTACCGATCCACCAGTACTGACGCAGCTGCAAATCAGCCGCCGCCGTGCCCGGCAATTCGGGCGGCAAACCCAGCGAAGGTGCCAGGCAGAAGGTGGCAAAGCCAGCCAGGCCCCAAAACAGCCCATCACGGGTACGGCCCGGCGCGCGCAAGGTATACAGGCCCGCCAGCATCAGCGCGAAACCCACGGCGACCACCAGATTGCCACCGGTGGTGGACAGCACACGCTGCCAACCGTCTTCTGGCGACCAGGCCTCGCTGCTGTGTTCATGTTCGTGGGCTGCAGCGCCCGCTTCATGGCTGTGTGCAGCCACTACGTGCTCAGCGGCAGGCTCGGCGTTTTCAAAGGTTTCACCCTTGAGAATCAGCGGCGCCACCCAGAAGCTTTGCAGCAACGTCAGCAACAGGGCAGCGGCCAGGCCAGCAAAACCGGCGGTTTGTGCGACTCGCTTAATCATCACAGCGACCCCTTAGTGGCACGGAAACGCGGCACTGTGACGGGTATCGTGGGCCGCGTTGTGCACCGCCTCGATATGGGAAAAGCCAGCGAAATACACCAGCAACGCGCCGAGTAGACCGGCGCCAATCGCTAAAGTCAGGCGCTGCGAAAGCGAGGCGCTGGCCTCGGCAGAATGTGTAAGGGTGCTACTGGACATGACCGTTCCCTCTGAACTGGAAATGAAAACGTAGCAGAAGGGAACGCACGAGGAGCCGAATGCGAATGCAATCAGACTTCCGGCTTGCGCCCGCCCACCGCGGGTTTTGCCAAACTGGATGAATTCAGGCCGGTCTCCGGGCTCGCGTTGTTGAAGGTTTCAACACACGCCTACCGTTGCGGGGGCAGCGTCGGACTGGCTACCCCAGGAATAAACCAGAGCGCGCACCGACTTCCCGTTTCACCTTGCGCACGACGACGCAAGACACCTGAAACAGCGCGCTAGAACACCATTTTCATGGACAAAGGTCAACGGTCGATCCAAACGGCCGCATCACCTTGTGATGCGATTTAACCGTCGGGTTGATATTAAATTGCGGGAAAGAGCCAGAAGCAGCGCGTTTACCGCATTTAAATGCGGCGATCCTAAATTTGACCCATCCCCCCGCACTGCGTAGCCTTGCCTGCTTCAAGGTTCTCTGCGCATTAGCGCCAGAGCTAAGAGGGAACGCGGTGCTGAGTTACAGCCAAAACCGCGGCTGCCCCCGCAACTGTGAACGACATTCTTTCTTCCAATGCCACTGCTCCAGCGGGAAGGCGAAGAAAGCGGCCTCCCGGTAAACCGGTGAGAGACCAAGTCGTGAGCCAGGAGACCTGCCTTGAAACTGCATTCAACCGGGCGGGGTGATCCGGTGGCGAACGCCTGATGCGAGCCCTTGCTCGCTGCAGTCCCCGCCGCTGCCCGCCGATCCGATTTCGCGCGTATCAAACAGGGCTGCAACCGATGAAAAGCTTGGCCAAACTTCCCGTCACCATCGTTACCGGCTTTCTCGGCGCCGGCAAAACCACCTTGCTGCGCCATATGCTCGACAACGCTGAAGGCCGGCGTATTGCGGTGATCGTCAATGAGTTCGGCGAGCTGGGCATCGACGGTGAAATCCTCAAGCAATGCACCATCGGCTGTACCGAAGAAGAAGCCAATGGCCGCGTCTATGAGCTGGCCAACGGTTGCCTGTGCTGCACGGTGCAGGAGGAGTTTTTCCCGGTGATGCGCGAGCTGGTGGCGCGCCGTGGCGACCTCGACCAAATCCTGATCGAAACCTCTGGCCTGGCCCTGCCCAAGCCGCTGGTACAGGCCTTTAACTGGCCGGAAATCCGCAATGCCTGCACCGTCGACGCGGTGATCACCGTGGTCGACAGCCCGGCCGTGGCCGCTGGCACCTTTGCCGCATTCCCGGATCAGGTAGACGCCCAACGCCGCGAAGACCCGAACCTGGACCACGAGTCGCCCCTGAACGAACTGTTCGCCGATCAACTGGCCAGCGCCGACTTGGTAATCCTCAACAAAGCCGACCTGCTCAGCCCCGAGGCCCTGGCTGCGGTGCGCGCCGAAGTGGCTGAAGAACTGCCGCCAGCGGTGAAAGTGATCGAAGCCCGCAGCGGTGTGCTGCCGCTGTCGGTGTTGCTCGGTTTGAACTCGGAAACCGAGCTGCATATCGACAGCCGCAAAACCCACCACGACCTGGAAGACCACGAGGAGCACGACCACGACGAATTCGACTCCTTCTCCGTCGAGTTGCCAGAAGTTGAAGAGGCACCCTTGCTGGCCGCCCTCAACGGCCTGGTCGAGCGCCATGGCGTGCTGCGTATCAAGGGCTTTGCCGCGATCCCGAACAAACCCATGCGCCTATTGATTCAGGGCGTGGGCAAGCGCTTCGACAAACACTTCGACCGCGCCTGGCGCAGCGATGAAGCGCGCGCCAGCCATTTGGTGATCATCGGTCAGGAATTGGATCAGGCGGTGATTAGCAACGAACTGCGTACGGCGCTAGCGTGACGATCGCGCTGTTTGCTCTTGCCCACTCTCCCGCTCAGGCGGTCGGCCAGACAAGAGGGCTGGGGAGAGGGGCTCTTTTGTGCGCTGCTTTTCGCTTCGCTGAAGATCAAAAGCCCTTCTCCTTCGGTCCCTCTCCCGCAAGCGGGCGAGGGATGCACAGCGCGTTGGGCGAATAACCCATGCACCTCTTACGCACCCAACCCGGTGGTTTTGTTCCCGCTGATGGCATTGCCCATCTGGCGCAAACCCCTGCGGATGTGGTGATTCTGTGCACCGGCGATTCGCACTTATCCCTGCTCGCCGCCGCTGCACAAAACCTCCCGGAGCATTACCCCAGCCTGCGCTTGGCCAGCCCCGCGCAATTGCAGAACCACGCCTCGGTGGACCTGTATGTCGACGAGGTGCTGCAACACGCCAAGGTCATTCTAGTGTCGGTACACGGCGGCCTGAGCTATTGGCGCTACGGCATTGAGCGCCTGATCGAGTTGGCTGAACGGGGCGCCACGCTGGTCTTGGTGCCCGGCGATGACAGCCCGGATCCCGAATTAACCCGCCTAAGCAATGTGCCAGCCGAGCAGGCCGAGCGCCTGTGGCAGTACCTGCGCCAAGGCGGGGTGGATAACGCTCAGCAGCTGTTCCATTACCTGGCCAGCACCTGGCTCCAGGGCGATTACCCCTGGGTTGAGCCCAAACCGTTGCCGCGCGTGAGCGTTTACCACCCGAGCAGCGCCAATGCGTCGCTGGCTGACTGGCAAGCCAGCTGGGTAAAGGGTCAGCCGGTGATCGGCCTGCTGTTCTACCGCACCCATGTGCAGTCGGCGAACACCGCGTTTATCCACCGCTTCTGCGAGCGCCTGAGCGCCCAAGGGCTTAACCCGCTGCCCATCGCCGTGGCCAGTTTGAAAGAAGCGGCGTGCTTTGCCGTGGTGGAAGATTTGCTCGATGAAAGCGCCGCCAGCCTGATCATCAATACCACCGGCTTTGCCCAGTCCAACCCCGAGCAGCCCAACCTGCGCCCTTTCCGCCGCGATGTGCCGGTGCTGCAAGCCATCTGCGCCCTGGATAATCAGCCGCTGTGGCTGGCCAACCCGCAAGGCCTCGGCTCGCGCGACTTGGCTATGCATATCGCCTTGCCGGAATTGGACGGGCGCATCATCACTCGCCCCATCAGCTTTAAAGGCCTGGCCTGGCGTAGCGAGCGCAGCCAGAGCGATGTGGTGTGTTACGAAGCCGACCTGGGGCGGATGGATTTTGTCGCCGAACTGGCGCGCCGTTGGGTCGAGCTGGCGCGCGTGCCGAATGCGGATAAACGCATCGCCCTGGTGCTGGCCAATTACCCGACTCGCGACGGCCGTATTGGCAATGGTGTCGGCCTGGATACGCCTGCCGCCGCGCTGAATATTCTGCGCGCGCTGCAAAGCGAGGGTTACCCGGTTGAAGGGTTGCCCGCCACCGGCACCGCGCTGATCCATGAGCTGCTCGGCGGCGTCACCAACGACCTCGACAACCTCGACTTGCGCCCCTGCGCGCAAAGCCTGGCGCTGGAGGACTACCAGCGCTATTTCGCCCAGTTGCCTGAGGCCAACCGGCAAGCCGTAAGCGAACGCTGGGGCGAGCCGCAGCAAGACCCGATGTTCCGCAGCGGCCGCATGATGATTGCCGGCCTGCGCTACGGCCTGACCTTTGTTGGCATCCAGCCCGCCCGTGGCTATCAGCTCGATGCCAGCGCCGTGTACCACGACCCCGATCTGGTGCCACCCCATGGTTACCTGGCGTTCTACTTCTGGCTACGTCACACCTTCGCTATAAACGCCGTGGTGCATGTCGGCAAGCACGGCAATCTGGAATGGCTGCCGGGCAAAAGCGTGGGTCTGTCGGACACCTGCTGGCCCGACGCGATCCTCGGCCCTATGCCCAACGTGTATCCGTTTATCGTCAACGACCCCGGCGAAGGCGCGCAGGCCAAACGGCGTACCCAGGCAGTGATCATCGACCACCTGATGCCGCCGCTCACCCGCGCCGAAAGCTACGGCCCGCTGCGCGATATCGAGCGCTTGGCCGACGAGTACTACGACGCCTCGCTGCTCGACGAACGCCGCGCCATGGAGCTACGCACTGAGATTCTTGACCTGGTGCGCGTCACTCAGCTCGACCGTGAGCTGCAATTGCAGATCAACGAAGACCCCAATTCCTGGCTGCCGCAATTGGACGCCTACCTCTGTGATTTAAAGGAATCGCAGATCCGCGATGGCCTGCATGTGTTCGGTGAATCGCCCGCCGGGCGCCTGCGTTTGGACACGTTGCTGGCACTGCTACGTATTCCCCGTGGCGACGGCAAAGGCCGCAACGCCAGCCTGTTGCAGGCGTTGGCCAAAGATCTTGAGCTGGGCGTTAACCCGCTTAACTGTGAGATGGCAGCGCTGTGGCAAGGGCCACGGCCTGCGGCATTGCAGACCATCAGCAGCGACAGCTGGCGCACCCACGGCGATACCCGTGAACGCCTGGAGCTGCATGCGGTGCAGCTGATCGAAACGGCGTTGCACGGCGCCGCGCCGGTGTGCGGCGAGCACACCCAGGCCGTGCTCCAGGCGCTACAGCAACAAGTAGCACCCACCCTGGACGCCTGCGGCCCAGCGGAAATGCACGGCCTGCTCAGCGCCCTGTGCGGCGCCTTCGTGCCGGCCGGGCCGAGCGGCGCGCCAAGTCGTGGGCGCCTGGATGTACTGCCAACCGGGCGCAATTTCTATTCGGTGGATGTGCGCAATCTGCCCACGCCGACCGCCTGGCGCATCGGTTTCCAATCCGCCAGCCTGCTGCTGGAGCGCCATCTACAAGACCACGGCGACCATCTGCGCCAGCTCGGCTTGTCGGTCTGGGGCACCGCCACCATGCGCACCGGCGGCGACGATATGGCCCAGGCCATGGCGCTAATGGGCGTGCGCCCGGTGTGGCAGGCTGGCAGCCAGCGTGTGGAAGACTTCGAGATCTTGCCGCTGTCGTTGCTCGACCGGCCACGGGTGGACGTCACCCTGCGGGTGTCCGGGTTTTTCCGCGATGCCTTTAGCAACCTGATCCGCCTGTTCGATGCCGCCGTGCAAGCCGTGGCCGAGCTTGATGAACCGGATGATATGAACCCGCTGGCCGCCCGTGTACGCCTTGAAAGTCAGCGCCTGCAAAGCCAAGGCGTTGCCGCCGAACAAGCGCGCCGCGAAGCCGGTTGGCGGGTGTTTGGCAGCAAGCCGGGGGCGTATGGCGCCGGCATCCAGAACGCCATTGAAGAGCGCCTGTGGCAAACCCGTGCCGACCTGGCCGAGGTCTATCTGAATTGGGGCAGCTACGCCTATGGCGCCGGCGATAGCGGCACGCCGGCGCGCGAGCAGTTTGTGCAGCGCCTGGAGCGTTTGCAGGCGGTGCTGCATAACCAGGACAACCGCGAGCACGACATCCTCGACTCCAACGATTACTACCAATTCCAGGGCGGCATGTTGGCTGCCGTGGAAACCCTGCGCGGCAGCAGCGTGGCCAGTTACCACGGCGATAACAGCCAACCGGATAACCCACGTATTCGCACCCTGAAAGAAGAACTCAACCGCGTGGTGCGCGCCCGTGCGGCCAACCCCAAGTGGATTGAAGGCATGAAACGCCACGGCTACAAAGGCGCCTTTGAACTGGCCGCCACCGTGGATTATTTGTGCGCCTTCGACGCCACCAGCGAACTGATCGACGACCACCAATACCAGCTGCTCACCGATGCCTATTTGCTCGACAAAGACACCCGCGACTTTATCCAGCAACACAACCCCGGCGCCCTACGCGATATCACCGAACGCCTGCTGGAAGCCCAGCAACGCGGCCTGTGGCAAGAGCCCGGCGAGTACCGCGACGCCCTGGAAAACCTGTTGATCGACAGCGAAGAGTAGGGTGTGCTGTGCGCACCCTGCGATCTCCCCTAAAACCGATGGTGCGCATAGCACACCCTACGTC
>NZ_JBBNAH010000045.1:0-3703 GCF_037994325.1 Pseudomonas sp. | reverse complement strand
CCGCGAAGCCGGACACTACATCGCCCCCGTTGGCCTCTACGCACGCAATAAAGCCCGACCGTTTTTGGGCAGCATTCGTTGCGACCGCCAGACCTTGGTGGCGGGGCAGTGGGACGAAATCACCTTTGTCTACGAAGTGGGCGGCAGCGGTTTGGCCGACGGTGCCTGGCTGAAATTGGCGTTTAAGTTTTACTCCGACTGGGCGCTGTTCCAGACCTCTGATGCAACCGCCGCCAACTACGTCAGCGCCGAGTACCAAGCCGGCGAGCTGGCGCCTGGGCAAAGCCCGGCCACGGTGCAACAGCTGAATGTGCGCTTCGACCAAAAGGGCCATGAGCGGCCGTTTCAGAAAGCCATCCTGATCGATATCGTCGACGGCTATCTAAACCCCGGCGACCGCATCGTGATCCGCATCGGCGACCGCCGTCAGGGCGGGGCGGGCACTCGAGTGCAGAGCTTTGTCGAAAAAGACTTCCGCCTGCGCCTGTTTATCGACCCCCTCGGCAGCTCGAAATTTGCCGAAGTGCCGGGCGATTTACTGCTGGATATCGTGCCCGGTGTGCCTGAGCGCTTGCTGGTGATCGTGCCGCGTCTGGTTGGCCAGGGGCAGCCATTTGATCTGCTGATTCGTGCCGACGACGCCTGGGGCAACACCTGCCGCAACCTGCCCCTAAGCGGCAAGGTGCTGCTTAACGGGCCGCAAGGCAGCAGCTTGGGCGTGCCCTTTACCTTGGCGGCCGATGGCTGGGCGGTGGCGCGTTTGCCGGCGCTAACGCTGGAAGAATTGGGCGAGTGGTCGGTAAGCGTGCAAGCGGCCGAGCAGGGTGTGGCTGCGGCGCAGGCGTATATCCAGGTGGACGAGGCATTGCCCGGCATTCGCCCGTTGTACGCCGACCTGCATGTGCATTCCGATGACACCGTTGGCACCAACGACACCCTCTATAACCTCAGCTACGGCCGCGATGTTGCCGGCCTTGATGTGCTGGGCTACACCGCTAACGACTTCAATATCACCGAAAAACGCTGGGATGCCGCCGTTGCCCTGATTGCCGAGCTCAACGAGCCGGGCCGGTTTGTTTGCTATCCCGGCACCGAGTGGTGTGGCAACTCCTGCGCCGGTGGCGACCGTAATGTGGTGTTTTTGCACGACGGCAAACCTGAGTTTCCCTTTGATAACCAGGGCCGCTTGGTGCGCTCGTTTGAGTGGAATGAATTCACCGCCGGCACCATCAAACCTGGCGCCTGGCCAGTGGATGAGCTGTACGCGGCCTACGCGAAAAATCCCGAAGGCCACCTGATGATGCCCCACGTTGGCGGGCGGCGTTGTAACCTCGACTGGCACCACCCTGAACTGGAGCGCCTGATTGAAGTGGGCTCGGCCTGGGGTCAATTTCACTGGGTGTATGCCGAAGCGTTGCAGCGCGGCTACCGCGTGGGCGCCGCCGCCAATAGCGACGAACACCAAGGTCGTTGCGGCGGCGGGGTGCCGGCCACGGCGGTATTTGGTTCGCGCGGTGGCCTTACCGGCGTAATCGCCACGGGCTTTGATCGGGCCGGCGTGGGTAAGGCCTTGCGGGCCCGGCACACCTTTGCCACCACCGGTGAGCGCAGTTACGGCCTGCTGCGCCTTGGCGAACACATTATGGGTGATGTGGTGCGCGATGCTGGTGGCCAAACCCTGGACTATCGCCTACTCGGCGATGCCGGTTGGGAGCAGGTCGACCTGTTTGATGGCGAGCAGTGCATCTGGTCACGCAACCTGCATCAAGAGGCCGGTTTCTCCCCACGCAAAGTGCGTGTGCGCCTGGGCGGCGCGAGGATTAAAGACCGCTACCGCGGTGCCTACTGGAGCGGTGAAATCACCATTACCGGTGCGGTTATCAACGGCTTCCAGTTCCTCGGCGCCGACCACCCCGAGCAAACCGTGTGGCGCAAAAACGCTACCACCTTAGGCTTTCGCACCGACACCAATGGCGATACCGATAGCCTGGAAATCGACCTGTCTGCGCTGGCCGATGCGCGCATCAGCCTGACCAGTCGCGTCGATGGTTACGTAAAAGTCGGCGACCCGCTGCACCCGCACCCACATGTGCACGCCCCGAGCGTCGAACTGCACCTGAACGGCGCGCAGCTGATAGCCGAGGGCGCGCTGATCGAAAAACTGCCAGGGGCAGAGTTGCAGGTGTCGCTGGAACGGGTGACCGAGCAGGTATTGCCACGCCAGGTAGAAGGGCAAATTGCCTTAGGCGATTTGACCCTGGACCGTGGCCGCGAGCACCCACTGTTTATCTGCGCGCGCCAGCGGGATCAATCGCGTATCTGGACGTCGGCATTGTTTATTAGCCTTTAAGCCCGAACGCTGCGGGCGAGGGCGGCGTAGTCGGCGGCAAACTTTGCCGTCAACTCGTGCGCCGATAGCTCGGTAGCTCGGCCCGGGCTTAAGGGAAACGCTTGCCCAGCCCACAGGTTGCTGAAATCGCCGACACCCGCGGGCTCGGTTTTAGCCCGCAGCGGTATCAGCGCGCCGCCAGCAAAAGGAAAGGCTGGCGCCTGCGGGTTAAGCGGACCTTTTTCGCGCATCAAGCGGTTAACGATGCCCCGGGCCGGGCGCCCGGTGAACAGGTTGGTCAAGGCGGTATCTGCGCTGCTGGCGCTGCGCAGCGCACGGTGGTGGGGCACGCTGAGTTTGGCTTCGGCGCAGAACAAGTAGGCCGTGCCGATTTGCACCCCAGCGGCGCCCAAGGCAAAGGCCGCCGCAATGCCGCGCGCGTCGGCGATACCGCCAGCGGCAATCACCGGCACCGTTACGGCATCGACCACCTGCGGCACCAAGGCAAAGGTGCCGATCTGCGAGGAGAGGTCGTCGCGCAAAAACATGCCGCGATGCCCACCCGCTTCATAGCCCATGGCGACGATCGCATCGCAGCCACGCTGTTCAAGCCAGATGGCTTCCTCAACCGTGGTAGCCGAGCTCAGCACGTTGGCCCCAGTTGCTTTCACCCGCTCCAACCAATGCTGGGCGGGCAAACCAAAGTGAAAGCTGACGATTTCCGGGCGCAGTTTTTCCACCAGCAAACAGCTGGCTTCATCAAAGGGCGCTCTGCTGGAAATGGGCGTGGGTGCCTCCAGGTCGGCGCCCACTTCGCGGTAGTAATCCGCCAGCGAGGCTTTCCAGCGCGCTTGCTCTTGATCGTTGATAGCCACGGCGTTGTGGCAGAAGAAATTGAGGTTCAGCGGTGCTGAGCTGGCGGCACGAAACAGGCGAACTTCTTCTGTAACTTGTTCGAGCTGCAAGGTGGCGCAGGCCAGCGACCCCAGAGCACCGGCTTGCGCAACACCAACCATCAGTGCCGCGCCGGCGCCCAGCATAGGCGCCTGAATGATGGGCAGGTTTACGCCGAGCAACTCGGTTAAGCGGGTATCGGGCCACGTCGTCATAACAAGCATCCGTGCGAGGTAGTGAGGGGCTGCAGTGTAAGCCGTACCGGGTTTAACCGTTGCCTGCGTGGCGCAAATTTGCCACTAGGTCGGCATAAGCTGGCGCATATGCTGCAGCAACATAATGGTTTTACCGTCCATGATTCGCCCGTCGCGCACCATCTGCATGGCCTGCGCGAAGGGCAGTTCCAGCACTTCGATATCTTCCCCTTCTTCGGCCAGCCCGCCGCCCGCGCCAATGCGGTCGTGTGGCTGGTAGTGGCCG
>NZ_JBBNAH010000044.1:0-5110 GCF_037994325.1 Pseudomonas sp. | reverse complement strand
GCATCCTCCAGCAAAGGCTGGGCCTTGATGCCCAAGCGCTGCAGGCTCTTTTCCAAACTGCTCAGGGTGCGCGCTTCGCAGTCAACCAGCAGCAAGGTGCCGTTTTCAAAATCGGGGCGGTTGAATGGGCTCATTTAACGATCCTCAAGCGCGGCGTGGGCGCACTTAACTGGCGAAATTCGGTGAGGTCGGTGGCGGTCATATACGGGTCGGCCGGCACCGCCTGCGGCTCGCTATGCAGAATCACAAAGCGCCCCTGCTGCAACTCGGCGATATGGCAGGCCAGGCTGCTGTGGTTATTGCGCGGCGAAATGCGCAACTCGCCCAGCACGCTCGGCTGTGGATGCCTATGCAGGTAGTCGCAGATGGCCGCTGAGTCATCGCTACCACAGTGCTGCAACGCCTGCGCAAACAGCTGCACCGCACTGTAAGAACCCGCATAAAAGTGCGAATAAACATGCTGGCCATGGCGCGCCGTCTGCTGCTGACAAAACGCCAGATCCGCCGCCTCGAAAAACGGCCCGCACGACAGCAGGCGCAAACTCGACAAGCTGCCGATCTCGCTCAGCTCCGCCTCGGTAAGGTTGCTACTAAGCACCGGCAGCAGCAGCCCCGCCGCCAGGCAGGCCGCATCCAACTGATGCAGAAAGGCGTACGACGAATCGCCGACCAAGTTATTCAGGATAAAAGCCGGCGGCTCACCGACCACCGCCTGCACCAGCTCAGCCACGTGCGTGGCGCCCAGGTGCATGTACTTCTCCTTAAGCACCTCACCGCCCGCCAGCGTGATGACCTCACGGGCAATGCGATTGCTTTCCCAACCCCATACGTAATTCGACCCCACCAACAGCGCGCGCTTACCAAAGGTGGCCAAGGCATAACGCAGCAACGGGATAAGCGTCTGGTTTGGGCAGCCGCCGAAATACAGCACGTTCTCGCTGCTCTCAAAACCCTCATAGGGGCAGGCGTACCACAGCGTACTGGCGTGCTGTTCAAGGTCAGGAATGATCTCCTTGCGACTGGCCGAGGTTGTCGTCCCAAAAATATGCCGCACACCCTTATCAATCAGCTGCGTCGCCCCCTCGCCATACCCCTGCAAATGCCCCTGCGGATCGACATGGGTCGCGCGCAAGGTGAAATCCAACGCCTCATTGGCATTCACCTCAGCCAGCGCATGCTGCGCCCCGAGTAAGCCATTACGGCCCATATGGCGGTACGTGCCATCGGTGGAAAACAGAAAGCCGATATCAACGGTGCGGCGCATTTATTCATTCCAAAAAAAAACCTGATCAACCAGCGAACTGGTGGATCAGGCTTCATTACCTGGCGCTGAGCGCATGTGTTGTGCACAAGACTTAACGGGACCCGCCCTGCTTGTGTGGATGGCAAAGCGTATGGAAGAAGTGTGCCAGGTGAGTAATGGGCCGGCGTTAAGCGGCGCAACGCTGACGTGGCGCGGCGGTGGTGCACTGCAATAGGGCTCGGGAGAGGGCGCGGCATTGTTTTTGGGCGGGGAGGGTGTAACGGCAATACTCAGATGATTGTGCGGAATGAGGCTTTTTGCGGTTGAACTCGATTGCCCTTGGAGAAGAGGCGGCCCAGTCGTATGTCGGTATGGCGGGTAAGAGCTTTCTGTACCTGTACGTGAACCTTCGTTAAACGGCATGGCGAACAGATTTTGAATGTTCGTAGAAAGCCAGTTTCCGTTACCGCAACTCTTGCAGCGATAAACGTAGAGACTCTGGATTGCCAGGCGAGCAATTTTAAGCGGTTAGGCTTTCGCCCAAATAAACGGCCAAGGGCTATAGGCATGAGCGAACCAACCGCAACACGTGATTCCACGGACCAGCGTTTCGATGAAGTGCTGGCGCTTATCCACAGCGCTCGAAAGCAGGCCGTCCAGGCGGTTAATACCCGCCTGATTGAGCTGTATTGGCAAGTTGGGGCGTACATCAGCCGCAAGTTGGAACGGGCTGAATGGGGGGATTCTGTGGTCACGCAGTTGGCTGAGCATTTGGCGCTGACCCAACCGGGACTTCGCGGTTTTACCCGCCCGAGCTTGTTCCGCATGCGTCAGTTTTACGAGGCGTATCGGAGTGACGAGAAAGTCTCACCGCTGGTGAGACAATTGCCCTGGACCCACAACCTGACCATTCTCAGCCAGAGTAAACGCCCGGAAGAGCGTGAGTTCTACCTGCGCATGGCAATACAGGAGCAATGGTCAACGCGCGAGTTGGAGCGTCAGTTTAAAGCCGCTCTCTTCGAGCGAAGCGTCACCCAACCGGCAAAAGTCTCAGCAGTGCTGAGACAAACTCATCCCGCCGCATTGGACGTATTCCGTGACGCCTATATGGTCGAATTTCTCGGCCTGCCGGGCGGGCATGATGAGGCTGACATACACCAGGGGCTGCTCACGCGCCTCAAGGATTTCCTCAGCGAACTTGGCCGCGACTTCTGCTTCGTCGGCTCTAAATACCCACTGCAAGTTGGCAGCCGAGACTTTGCCCTGGACCTGCTGTTCTTCCACCGCGGCCTCAACTGCCTGGTGGCCATCGAACTCAAAGTCGGCCGCTTCGAACCGGAATACCTCGGCAAACTCAACTTCTACCTGGAAGCCCTCGACCGCGACGCCCGCAAACCCCACGAAAACCCCGCCATCGGCGTATTGCTGTGCGCCAGCAAAGAAGACGAAGTGGTTGAGTACGCATTGAACAGATCGTTATCGCCGGCGTTGATCGCTGAGTACCAGACGAGGTTGCCGGATAAGCAATTGCTGCAGGCTAAGTTGCATGAGTTTTATGTGTTGAATGTGGGGCAGGGGGCGGAGGAGTGAGCAATGAAGCAATCCGGTATGCCGAGCTGCCTCTTGGGGGTTGGGATATATACGCCCTCTGACGCTTCCCACTACACCGGCATACCCGTGAAAGACATCTGCGGCTGGATGTATGGCTACAAGTCCGATGGCATCGCGCAACTAGGCCTTTGGACTCCTGAGCTCAATTTCACCGAAGAACGGTTGCTCAGTTTTCATGACCTGCTGGAAATCCGCTTTGTTCACGCATTCCGCCGACACGGCGTTAGCCTCCAAGCAATACGCGCCGCTTCTCAAAAGGCACGAGAATTGTTCGACCAAGCCTACCCATTTACCTGTCGACGTTTCCAAACCGACGGCCGCAGTGTTTTCGCAACCGTGCTTAATGAAACGGGCGACGAAACCATCCTCGACCTGGCAAAGCGCCAATTGGTCTTTAAACACGTTGTTGGTCCATCCCTCTATGAGGGCATTGACTATGCCGAAGAAGGCAGCGCTCAACGCTGGTATCCGGTTAAACGAAGCAAAGCCGTTGTGCTTGATCCGCAGATCAACTTTGGAAAGCCCACGCTTAACTCAGTGGGCGTCGACACATCATCCATCTACCAAGCCTATTTGGCCGAAGGTGAGAGCGTTCCTCGGGTTGCTGCACTGTATGAAATAAAGTCGGCAGCAGTGGAAGCGGCTGTCTCCTACGAGCACGGATTGGCCGCTTGAACTTTCTGATCGACAACTACCTTCCTCCAGCGCTTGCCAGGGCGCTGAACGAGCTTTGCAAAGCGGATGGTCACTTAGAAGTTCCCCTGCGGGACAGATTCCCCATGACCTCGCCAGACGCCAGCTGGATCGCCACGCTAGCTGCTGAAGGCGGCTGGGCAGTGATCTCGCAGGACAAATTCACCAAAGGCGATATAGAGCGCCGCGCCTTCCGCGAGAGTGGCCTGCCGATCTTCTGTCTCGCGAAACAGTGGGCACAAGAAGAGTACTGGAGGAAAGCTCATAACTTGGTCCGTTGGTGGCCAGCGATCCTCAAGCAGTCGTCATTAATCAGCGGTGGTGCAGCGTTCAAAGTCAGTTGGCGATTTACTGAGCCTGGGAAGTTTGAGCAAATCAAAATCTAAGCCCTGCCGTTGTGTGAGGCTTTTTTGTTAAAGGCTTCGGTAGCGCCATCGAAAACACGCGTGTCAGCGTTAGGGGGACTCTACGCGACGATAAAGTCGCGCCGCTGGCGCGACAATTGATCTGCGCAGACTGAAAAAGTGCTATGGCTTCTTACGCATTTGACTGGTTCAGGCTTTTCTCTGCTTAGGGGTAATATCACTTTCGCGACAGGGCTATCTGGAGAAGAACGGAGTTCAATTCGTCTTTTTCCTTAGAAAAATGGCATCTCCGATGATCATTTGGGCAGAGAGCCACGCAGTTATAGATTCGATCACTTACTTCGGCTCCAAGTATATGGTGAACGTCTAAATATCCAGGAAAAAACTGACGTTCCTCACATCCGGGCATTTCGCAGCGCTGCCCACTTAGAGTTAGTACGGCTTGACGTACTCTCGCATCTCGCTTCACCTTCGAAGCTGTAGCTAGGTATCTTTTGGCTTCGTCGCTACCTATAAGCGTCAAATCAACACCTGATAGGTCAGAGCAGGAATCGTCCTCTGGTAGTTGCAAGTTTGACGCAGGCATCAGGTCGACAAGATTCATTACTCCCGGAAAATCCCACAAAGCATCTGCCACTTTGTGGCTATCAGGGAAACGATCGTCTTTAAGCCAAATAGTGGGACTGTTGCCATTAGTTGAGTGGTTTTTCCTCAGGCGGCCAAGAGAGCCCGACCGGATTAGTTGATCGCTGATCTCGCGTTGTCTGTTTATTATTCCGGCGAGGGCGTTCAGTGGAATCAGCGCGGCGTACGCTAAGGCGTCTCCATCCCGTTGGACTATCAGCGAATGCGTTACTCCCTTGGATGGCTCTCTATTCACAAGTTCTAGGAGCGTCTTTTCCCAGTTGTTATCAATTAAGCGTGCTCGTAATTGAGCAGCTGAAATCTTGCGAGCTCCATCGTCCCATCGCCAGCAGAGCCTTACTCGAGCACTTATGTATTCACCGCCAGCTGTGGTTCCCGAAATGAATTGGGAGTTGCCTTTTCGTCTGTCCGATACAGATGTGAAACCTATATCTTCGAAGAAGGGTTTTAGCAGTTCTCTAGTTATTTGTTCAGATGCGTAGCTTTGCTTCGAGCGGAAAGATCTTGGTTTGCCATCCTTAGAGGTGCTCATAAACTGCCCATGAGTTTTTGT
>NZ_JBBNAH010000043.1:0-2103 GCF_037994325.1 Pseudomonas sp. | reverse complement strand
CGGCGGGGGTTAGGCGGATGGCTTTTGCCGCCACGCCACAAAAAACATCCCTAATCCGGCCGATGCGTTGATCGCGCCGATAGAGCGGATGCAGGTCCAACCCAACCCCGCACTCATCGCCATCGTGCCCAATCACGACATCTTTTCCACCACCGTCATTCCCGCGAAGGCGGGAATCCACAGGGCTGGCGATCCAGCGCGAAGATCAAGGCGGCGCTGATAGTGTTAGGTTTTTTAAAGACGTTGGTCGGCTTTAAGCAGCGTTTCCAGGCACTGTTCTTTGATGCCGTAGAAGTCTTTGATGCCTTGAATCTTGCCTAGTAGCTCGGTCGGGTCGACCGGCTCGGCACGCTTTACGGCGAGGATCATTTTGTTTTTGTTGGTGTGTTCCAACGAGACAAATTCGAACACCTTGGTTTCATAACCGCAGGCTTCCAGCAGCAGAGCGCGCAGGCTGTCGGTGACCATTTCCGCTTCCTGGCCCAGGTGCACGCCGTATTGCAGCATGGGCCGCAGCATGCTTGGGCTGGCCATCTGTGGGCGGATCTGTTTGTGGCAGCAGGGCGAGCACATGATGATTGCCGCATCGCTGCGAATGCCCAGGTGAATGGCGTAGTCGGTGGCCACGTCGCAGGCGTGCAGGGCGATCATGATGTCGATGGCCGCCGGGGTGTAGGTGCGCACATCGCCGTGTTCAAAGCTCAGGCCCGGTTGTTCCAGGCGCGCGGCAGCAGCGTTGCCCAGGCGCACCATATCTTCACGCAGTTCGACACCGGTGACCTTGCCCTGGCGGCCCAGGCTGTTGCGCAGGTAGTCGTGCATGGCAAAGGTGAGATAACCCTTGCCGGAGCCGAAGTCCACGGCGTGGATTGCTTCTTCTGGCGCGCGCTGCTGCAACGGCGAGCCGGCCAGGGCATGGGAAAACACTTCGACGAACTTGTTGATCTGCTTCCACTTGCGCGCCATGGCCGGCACCAATTCGTGCTTGGCGGTGGTCACGCCAAGGTCGGTCAGAAATGGGCGGGTGAGCTCGAGAAAACGTTTTTTCTCGCGGTCATGGCCGGCATCCGGCGCCTCGCGTTCAGCGGCTTTGCCGACAAACAAGCGGCTTTTGTTTTTCTTGCCAAAGGTCAGTTGCACATCGTCAGTGAGCGACAGCAGGTGGGCGTTTTTAAAGGCCGTGGGCAGCAGTTCAGCGATCAGCGCTAAGGCTTCGTCGACTGGGAAGTTTTTGGTGATATCGCGGGTTTTGTAGGTGTACACAAACGACAGGCACGCTTGGCCACGTACGGTTACCGGGCGAATCGCCACGCGCTGCAACTCGGTTTCCGCGCCCTGGTATTTGCTTAGCAGCACCTTGACCAGGGTGTTCTGCACCAAGCTCTTTTCTACAAGGGCAAGAAAGTCGCCACGGTCATCGCTGGCGGTGGCGGAGGAAACTTCAACTGACATGAATAGGCCCGGTTAACTGACTTGCGAGGGCCGGTAATGCTACAGGGTTCGCGCCATTTTGTGACGCCAAACGCGCTGACCGTAATAGCGGGCGAGCAGATGGTCGAGCGACAGCACACCGGGGCCACGGGCAATCAACAGCAGCAATACCGCTGCCCAGGTGCCGTGGGTAGGGTAGGCGCCGGGGTAAACGAATAGCTGAATGGTCAAGGTCATGCCCAGCAATGCCAGGGACGAGAAGCGCGTGGCCAGGCCGAGCAGGATCAGCACCGGAAAGAAGTGCTCGCTAAAGGTTGCGGCATAAGCGGCGATGTCGGGCGGGATCAGCGGCAAGTTGTATTCGCTGCTGAACAGCGGGATGGTCGAGTCGGCCAAGTGCGGGTTATCGAATTGAAAGGTGCCACTCACCACGTCAACGGCAAAGCCTTCGATCTTGGTTTGTCCGGACTTCCAAAACACCGCGGCAATGGAGAAGCGCGCTATAAACGCGATCAGGCTGTGGGGGATCTGTTGCAGCAGGTCGATAAAACGCTGGATAAGGCCCACGGGGCCGCTGGTGCTGTTCATGCTGTTACTCGTTGACGGTATAAGTGAGGGGAGAGAGCGCGGTAATAGCGCCATGGCTGATCAACAGCGCCAGGCAGGCGCTGA
>NZ_JBBNAH010000042.1:0-3099 GCF_037994325.1 Pseudomonas sp. | reverse complement strand
CGGCAAGCCAGTCGCCAATGCGGCGGGCAAGCCCATCCTGCAAGTCGAAGACCTGCGGGTGTGGTTCCCGATCAAAAAAGGCCTGTTGCGCCATACGGTCGATTACGTGAAAGCGGTGGACGGCATCAACTTCAGCCTGCATCAGGGCCAGACCCTGGGAATCGTAGGCGAAAGTGGTTCCGGTAAATCCACCCTAGGTCTGGCGATTTTGCGGCTGATTAGCAGCAAAGGCGCCATCTGCTTTCAGGGCCAGGACATGCACGGCATGACCCAGCATCAAGTGCGGCCTTTACGGCGCCAGATGCAGGTAGTTTTTCAAGACCCGTTTGGCAGCTTGAGCCCGCGGATGTCGGTGTGTCAGATCATCGGCGAAGGGTTGCGCATTCATAAGATGGGCACTGAAGAAGAACAGGAGCAGGCAATAATCGATGCACTGGTGGAGGTAGGCCTGGATCCGGAAACCCGGCACCGCTACCCCCACGAGTTTTCCGGTGGGCAACGGCAGCGAATCGCCATAGCCCGAGCCTTGGTGCTCAAACCGGCATTGATTCTGCTGGATGAACCCACTTCGGCACTGGACCGTACCGTGCAACGCCAGGTGGTGGAACTACTGCGATCGCTGCAGCGCAAGTACAACCTGACCTACTTGTTCATCAGCCATGACCTGGCGGTGGTCAAGGCGCTCAGCCACCATCTAATGGTGGTCAAGCACGGTCAGGTGGTGGAACAGGGGCCTGCCGAAGCTATCTTCGCCGCCCCGCAACATGCATACACGCAGCAGCTGCTGGAGGCCGCTTTCCTGGTCCCGGCCGCTGCCAATTAAGATAAGCAGGAAGAGGATTAACACCATGGGTTTTCTCGCCGGTAAGCGCGTACTGATCGTCGGTGTCGCTAGCAAACTGTCCATCGCATCCGGCATTGCTGCCGCCATGCACCGCGAGGGTGCTGAACTCGCCTTCACCTACCAGAACGAAAAGCTCAAAGGCCGCGTCGAAGAATTCGCCGCTGGCTGGGGTTCGAGCCCTGAGCTGTGCTTCCCGTGCGACGTGGCCAGCGATGACGAAATCGCCAAGGTCTTCGAAGAACTGGCGAAGAAATGGGACGGTTTGGACGTGATTGTTCACTCGGTCGGTTTCGCCCCTGGCGACCAACTGAACGGCGACTTCACTGAAGTCACCACCCGTGATGGCTTCCGCATCGCCCACGACATCAGCGCCTACAGCTTCGTGGCCCTGGCCAAAGCCGGCCGCGAACTGATGAAAGGCCGCAACGGCAGCCTGCTCACCCTCTCCTACCTCGGTGCCGAGCGCACCATGCCCAACTACAACGTAATGGGCATGGCCAAAGCCAGCCTGGAAGCCGGTGTACGTTACCTGGCCGGCAGCCTCGGACCTGAAGGCACCCGCGTAAACGCCATCTCTGCCGGCCCGATCCGCACCTTGGCGGCATCCGGCATCAAGAGCTTCCGCAAAATGCTCGCCGCCAACGAAGCGCAAACGCCACTGCGCCGTAACGTGACCATTGAAGAAGTCGGCAACGTCGGCGCCTTCCTCTGCTCCGACCTGGCTTCGGGCATCAGCGGTGAAATCACTTACGTGGACGGCGGTTTCAATACCACCGCCATGGGCAATATCGAAGAGTAAGCGTTGCGTTGTATCCAGAAGGCCGCTCAGTGAGCGGCCTTTTTTTGCGCCTTGCCCCACACGTAGGTTGGGTTGAGCCGTAGGCGAAGCCCAACGAAACTCGGCCATGCTGCGCTTTGCCTACGTCTAACCGTACGCCGACCGCCCCCCCTAAAAAGCAAAAAGCCCCGCACTAGGCGGGGCTTTTGGTTGGCGGGAACAAGCGGTTAGAAACGCTCGATCTTGGCCTTGGCTTCCAGCTCCGCGCGGAATGCCGCGAAGTCTTGCTGGCCACTGCGTGAAGCGAGGAAGCGGCGGTACATCGCCTTATCTTCGTCGCTCAGGCCTTCCTTCGGCTCGCTAACACCTTTGAGCTGAATCACCACGTAGTCGCCATTGGCCAGGGTCACACCGGTAAAGGTGGACTTGTCTGCCGCCGCAGGTTTGCTCATGCGGAACAGCGCCTGCAACACGGACGGCTCGATGCCTTCCTGGCTGCGAGTAGCGGCTTCTACCACTTTCCACTCTGGCTCACCTTTGGCCTGGGTAACCGGCGTTTTGCCGTCACGCAGATCGGTCAGCAGCGCTTTGCCTTTGGCTTCTACCGCTTCAGCGGCACGCAACTGAATCAGGTGATCGCGGATAGCGCCAGTCACTTTTTCCAGCGGTTGCTGCTCAGGCTTCTTGTGCTCTTTAACACGCACGATCAGCACGGTATCAGGGTCCAGTTCGATAGCGCCGCTATTGGAACCCTCTTCCAGCACTTCCGGGCTAAACGCTGCTTGCAGCACTTGGCGATTAGCAGTCAGGCCTTCGCCACCTTCACGACCAAATGGGGCGGTGGTCTTCACTTGCAAGCCCTGCTCCTGAGCCGGCTGGCTAAGGTCGGAGGCTTCAAATGCGGAGTCTTCCAGGGCCTTACTGGCTTCGACAAACTTCTGCTCAACCTGCGCGGTTTTCAGTTCGCGGGTCAGCTTGTCTTTCAGGCTGGCAAAGCTCGGAACTTCCGGTGCCTGCACACCCAGCAGCTTGATGATGTGCCAGCCGAAGCTGCTGCGTACCGGAGCCGAAACGGCGCCTTTGTCCAAGGCATACAGCGCTTCTTCGAAGGCTGGATCGTAGACGCCTTTGCCTGCGTAACCGAGGTCACCGCCAGAAGCTTTGGAGCCCGGATCATCCGACACTTCCTTGGCCAGCTTGGCGAAGTCTTCGCCCTTATCCAGACGCGCTTTGACTTCGTCGATCTTGGCCTTGGCCTGCTCGTCGGTCTGCTTGTCGTTTACTTCGATAAGGATATGCGCGGCTTCACGCTGCTCAGCGAGGTTGCCGATTTCTTTCTGGTAAGCGGCCTGCAAGTCTTCGTCGTTGACTTCAACCTTGTTGAAGAAACCTTCTTTCTTCAACTCGATGTAGTCGAGCACGACCTGCTCTTGGCTCATGAACTGCTTGGCGTTTTCGTCGTAGTACGCCTTGATTT
>NZ_JBBNAH010000041.1:0-2526 GCF_037994325.1 Pseudomonas sp. | reverse complement strand
GATCGAAGCGGGCCTTAAATGCATTCAAGGCAAGGGCATCGTTAACTCGATCTCCATGAAAGAAGGCGTCGAGCAGTTCATTCACCACGCCAAGCTATGCAAGCGCTACGGCGCCGCTGTGGTGGTGATGGCCTTTGACGAACTCGGCCAGGCCGACACCGAACAGCGCAAGATCGAGATCTGCAAACGCTCCTACGACATTCTCGTCGATGAAGTCGGCTTTCCGCCGCAAGACATCATCTTCGACCCGAACATCTTTGCCGTGGCCACCGGCATCGAGGAGCACAACAACTACGCCGTCGACTTTATCAACGCCTGCGCCTATATCCGCGACAACCTGCCCTACGCCTTGAGCTCGGGCGGCGTGTCCAACGTGTCGTTCTCCTTCCGCGGCAACAACCCGGTGCGTGAGGCAATTCACTCGGTGTTCTTGTACTACGCGATCAAAAACGGCCTGACCATGGGCATTGTTAACGCCGGCCAGTTGGAGATCTACGACCAGATCCCACAAGAGCTGCGTGACCGCGTGGAAGACGTGGTGCTTAACCGCACCCCGAACGGCACCGACGCCCTGCTGGCGATTGCCGACAACTACAAAGGCGATGGCAGCGTTAAAGAAGCCGAGACCGAAGAGTGGCGCTCCTGGAGCGTTAACAAGCGCCTGGAACACGCGCTGGTGAAAGGCATTACCACGCACATTGTGGAAGACACCGAAGAGTCGCGGCAGTCGTTCGCGCGGCCTATCGAAGTGATCGAAGGGCCGCTGATGTCCGGCATGAACATCGTCGGCGACCTGTTTGGCGAGGGCAAAATGTTCCTGCCGCAGGTGGTGAAATCGGCCCGTGTGATGAAGCAGGCCGTGGCCCACCTGATTCCGTTTATCGAGCTGGAAAAAGGCGACAAGCCGGAAGCCAAAGGCAAGATCCTCATGGCCACGGTTAAAGGTGACGTGCACGACATCGGCAAAAACATCGTCGGCGTGGTGCTCGGTTGCAACGGCTACGACATCGTCGATTTGGGCGTGATGGTGCCGGCAGAGAAGATTCTGCAAACGGCGATTGCCGAAAAGTGCGACATCATTGGTTTGTCTGGCCTGATTACGCCGTCGTTAGACGAGATGGTTCACGTCGCCCGCGAAATGCAGCGCCAGGGCTTCACCTTGCCGCTGATGATCGGTGGCGCCACCACCTCGAAAGCGCACACCGCGGTGAAGATCGAGCCCAAGTACCAGAACGATGCGGTGGTGTACGTCACCGACGCCTCGCGCGCCGTGGGTGTGGCCACCCAGTTGCTGTCTAAAGAGCTGAAAGCCGGCTTTGTTGAAAGCACCCGTAAAGACTACATCGAAGTACGCGAACGCACCGCCAACCGCAGCGCCCGTACCGAGCGCTTGAGCTATGGCGCGGCGGTGGCGAAAAAGCCGCAGTTCGACTGGGCCAACTACCAGCCGACCGTGCCGACCTTTACTGGCGTGAAGGTGCTGGAAGATATCGACCTAAACGTGCTGGCCGAATACATCGACTGGACGCCGTTCTTTATCTCCTGGGACTTGGCTGGCAAATTCCCGCGCATTTTGGAAGACGAAGTAGTCGGCGAAGCCGCGACCTCGCTGTACAAAGACGCCCGCGAAATGCTCAGCAAGCTGATCGACGGCAAACTGATCAAAGCCCGCGCGGTATTTGGTTTCTGGCCGGCCAACCAGGTGCAAGACGACGACCTGGAGCTGTACGGCGACGACGGCCAACCGCTGGCCAAACTGCACCACCTGCGTCAGCAAATCATCAAAACCGACGGCAAGCCCAACTTCTCTCTGGCCGACTTTGTCGCGCCGAAAAGCAGCGGCATTACCGACTACGTGGGCGGTTTTATCACCACCGCTGGCATCGGCGCCGAGGAAGTGGCCAAGGCTTACCAAGACGCGGGCGACGACTACAACTCGATCATGGTCAAAGCCCTGGCCGACCGCCTGGCCGAGGCCTGCGCCGAATGGCTGCACCAACAAGTGCGGAAAAACTACTGGGGCTACGACCCGGAAGAAACGCTAAGCAACGACGAGCTGATCAAAGAAGCCTACAAGGGCATCCGCCCTGCCCCAGGCTACCCCGCCTGCCCGGATCACACCGAAAAAGGCACGCTGTTCGAACTGCTCGACCCAACGGCCGAAGAGCTTAAAGCCGGCGTTAGCGGCGTGTTCCTCACCGAACACTACGCCATGTTCCCGGCTGCAGCCGTCAGCGGCTGGTACTTCGCCCACCCGCAGGCGCAGTACTTTGCCGTGGGTAAAGTGGATAAAGACCAGATCGAAAGCTACACCGCGCGAAAGGGCCAGGACTTGGCCGTAACCGAACGCTGGTTGGCGCCGAACCTGGGCTACGACAACTGATCAGCTCGCCCGCGCGCCACGGGATACCGAATCGCCGGACCGCCGCCTTGTAACTAAGGCGGTGAACGCTCAGCAAACACCGTCATTCCCGCGCAGGCGTGAATCCAGACTGGCTCAGGAAAATGGGAATCGCGGAATAATCT
>NZ_JBBNAH010000040.1:0-10607 GCF_037994325.1 Pseudomonas sp. | reverse complement strand
GGACTGCGAAGATTCCGTAGCCGCTGTAGATGCCGATGACAAAACCATCATCTACCGCAATTGGCTGGGCCTGATGAAGGGCGACCTGGCCGAAGAAGTAGCCAAAGGTGGCACCACCTTTACCCGCACCATGAACCCGGATCGCGTTTACACCAAGGTTGATGGCAGCGAGCTGACCCTGCACGGTCGCAGCCTGCTGTTTGTGCGCAACGTTGGTCACCTGATGACCAACCCGGCCATTCTCGATGCCCAAGGCAACGAAGTGCCGGAAGGCATTCAAGACGCGCTGTTCACCAGCCTGATCGCAGTGCACAACCTCAACGGCAACACCAGCCGCAAAAACACCCGTACCGGCTCGGTGTACATCGTGAAGCCAAAAATGCACGGCCCGGAAGAAGTCGCCTTCACCAGCGAAATCTTCAGCCGCGTTGAAGACGTGCTGGGCTTGCCGCGCAATACCCTGAAAGTCGGCATCATGGACGAAGAGCGCCGCACCACCGTTAACCTCAAGGCGTGCATCAAAGCCGCCAGCGAGCGTGTGGTGTTTATCAACACCGGCTTCCTCGACCGCACCGGCGATGAAATCCACACTTCCATGGAAGCTGGCGCCGTTGTGCGTAAAGCAGCCATGAAAGCTGAGAAGTGGATTGCCGCGTACGAGAACTGGAACGTCGATATCGGCCTGGCCACCGGCCTGCAAGGTCGCGCGCAGATCGGTAAAGGCATGTGGGCCATGCCCGACCTGATGGCCGGCATGCTTGAGCAGAAAATCGCTCACCCGCTGGCTGGCGCCAACACCGCCTGGGTACCGTCGCCAACGGCCGCCGCCCTGCACGCCTTGCACTACCACAAGGTCGACGTGTTCGCCCGCCAGGCCGAACTGGCCAAGCGTGCACGCGCGTCCATCGACGACATCCTCAGCATTCCGTTGGCGGCAAACACCAACTGGTCGGCTGACGAAATCCAGAACGAACTGGACAACAACTCCCAGGGCATTCTTGGTTACGTCGTACGGTGGATTGACCAAGGCGTTGGCTGCTCCAAGGTGCCGGACATCAACGATGTAGGCCTGATGGAAGACCGCGCTACCCTGCGTATTTCCAGCCAACTGTTGGCCAACTGGTTGCGTCATGGCATTGCCAGCGAAGAGCAAATCGTCGCCAGCCTGAAACGCATGGCACCGGTCGTTGACCGTCAAAACGCCAACGACCCGCTGTACCGCCCGCTTGCCCCGGACTTCGACAGCAACATCGCCTTCCAGGCCGCCCTAGAACTGGTGATCGAAGGCGCCAAGCAACCGAACGGCTACACCGAGCCGGTTCTGCACCGTCGTCGTCGTGAATTCAAAGCCAAGAACGGCTTGTAATTCGCGCAGTGCTGGACAGAAAAAACCGCCCTCCGGGGCGGTTTTTTTTATGCGCAGATTTATCTTCCGCACCGTCATTCCCGCGCAGGCGGGAGTCCAGAATCGCGCAGGGCAATTACCTTTTGGCTGGCGACCTCCACACCTGGGTCCCCGCCTTCGCGGGGACGACGGCAAGCTCACGATCCACCGTCATTCCCGCGCAGGCGGGAATCCAGAATCGCGCAGGGGAGTTACCTCTGGCTGGCGATCTCCACACCTGGGTCCCCGCCTTCGCGGGGACGACGGCGATCTAACAATCCACCGGTTTGCAGCCCCGCAGTCTTTGTTCACCAGACTAGACTTAGGTCCACTTTGCCCTGGCTGCTACTTCTCCGACCATGGGCCTCAAATAAATTCAGGGCTCAAGGTCCGGATCAGCACGATGAGCAAGGCCAACGAATTTGCCCAGGCGGGCAAGACGGCGGTACAGCAGAACATCCATGGCTTGATGGAGTTTTTGCAGAAGTTTCCGCCGTTCAATCAGATGGAAAACGCCCATTTGGGCTATCTGCTGGAGCATTGCCAGCTGCGTTTTTATGGTGCCGGCGAGAGCATTCTCAAGCCCAGCGGCGGACCGGTGCAGCATTTCTATATTGTTAAGCAGGGCCTGGTGGTCGGTGAGCGGCCGCACTCGGCGCGGCGCGGTACGGAAACCACCTTTGAGATCACCACCGGCGAGTGTTTTCCCTTGGCCGCCCTGCTCGGCGAACGCGCTACGCGCACCGAGCATTTAGCCGGCGAAGACACCTTCTGCCTGCTGCTGGCCAAAGACGCCTTTATCAAGGTGTTTGCTCTGTCGGCGCCATTCCGTGACTTTGCCTTGCGCGGTGTCAGTAGCCTGCTCGACCAGGTCAATCAGCAAGTGCAGCGCCAGGCCGTAGCCACCCTCGGCGCGCAGTATTCGCTGGACACGCCGCTGCGCGAATTGGCCATGCGCCAGCCAGTAACCTGCAGCGCCGACACGCCGATCAGTGCCGCCGTGCGGCTGATGCATGAGCAGCAGGTGGGCAGCATTGTGATTGTCGACGACGGCAATCGACCGACCGGGATTTTCACCCTGCGCGACCTGCGCTCGGTGGTGGCGGCCGGCGCCGAGAACCTCAGCGCGCCGATTGCCAGCGTGATGATCGCCAAGCCGTTTTACTTACCACCCAAGGCCAGTGCCTTTGACGCCGCCATCGCCATGACTGAACGGCATATCGCCCATGTCTGCCTGGTGGAGGATGGGCAGCTGCGCGGTGTGGTGTCCGAGCGCGATTTGTTTTCCCTGCAACGGGTCGACCTGGTGCACCTGGCCCGCACCATCAGCCACGCCCATAAGCTGGACACCCTAGTGGCGCTGCGCAGCGACATTCATCAATTGGTCGAACGCATGCTCGCCCACGGCGCGTCGTCGACGCAGATCACCCAGATCATCACCCTGCTCAACGACCACACCGTCAGCCGCGTGATCGAGCTGAGCATTGAACAACTGGGCGACCCAGGCGTGCCGTTTACTTGGTTGTGTTTTGGCAGCGAAGGCCGCCGCGAGCAAACGCTGCACACCGACCAAGACAACGGCATGTTGTTTGAGGCCAGCGATGCCGCCGATGCCGCACTCAAGCGCGGCAAACTACTGCCGTTGGCTGAGCGCATTAACCACAGCCTGGATAAATGCGGCTTTAGCTTGTGCAAGGGCGGCATCATGGCCAGCAACCCGCAGTTGTGTTTGTCGCGGCTGGAATGGTCGCGGCGCTTTAGCAGTTTTATCCGTGACGCCAGCCCGGAAAATTTGCTCGGCTCCAGCATTTATTTCGATCTACGTGCGGTGTGGGGGCCGGTGGAAGGCTGCGAGCACTTGCGTCAGCAGATTCTGATCGAGGTGGCGGACAACCAGATTTTCCAGCGGCTGATGGCCGCCAATGCCCTGCGCAATCGCCCACCCGTGGGGCGCTTCCGTGATTTTGTGGTAGCGCGCAGCGGCAGTGAAAAACATACCCTCGATTTGAAGGTGCAAGGCCTGACGCCCTTTGTCGACGGCGCCCGTTTGCTCGCCCTGGCCCATGGCATCAGCGCCGGCAACACCTTGCAGCGCCTACGTGAATTGATCGCTAAGGAGGTGATTGATCCGCTCGATGGTGCCGCCTATGAAGAGGCCTACCACTTTATTCAGCAGACCCGCATGCAGCAGCACCAGCAGCAAGCGCGCCTGCAACAGCGCTACTCCAACCGCCTCGACCCGGACAGCCTGAACCACCTGGACCGGCGCATTTTGCGTGAGTCGTTTCGCCAGGCGCAGCGGCTGCAAAGCAGCTTGGCCCTCAGGTATCAATTGTGAAGCCGTTTGATTGGCTACGCCGCAGCGCAGCGCCAGCACCCGACGCTGAACTGACCCGCGCCTGTGAGCAACTACCCAAGCCCGGTCCGTGGAGCGAGTTGCCGTTGCGCGAGCAACGCTTTGTGGTGCTCGATCTGGAAACCAGCGGGCTGAATATGCAGCGCGATCAGTTGCTGTCGATTGGCGCGGTGGTGATTGCAGACGGCGCCATCGACCTGGCGCAGCAGTTCGAATGCACCTTGCAGCGCAGCGCGCAGAAAGTCAGCGCCAGTGTGTTGATCCATGGGATTGCCCCCAGCGAATTGGCCGCTGGTGTGGCGCCGACCGAAGCGTTGTTGGCGTTTATGCGCTTTGTCGGCGATAGCCCGATCCTGGCCTTTCATGCGCCCTTTGATCAACACATGCTCGGCAAAGCGCTAAAGGATGAGCTCGGTTACAAGCTGGAGCATCGTTTTCTCGATGTCGCCGACCTGGCCCCGCTGCTGTGCCCGGAAGTGACCCTGCGCCAAGCCGGGCTCGACGACTGGACCGCGCACTTCGGCCTGCAGGTGCAACAACGCCACCACGCCAGTGCTGATGCCTTGGTGACCGCCGAGCTGGCGCTGATTCTATTTAGCCGCGCACGCAAACAGGGGCTGGAAAGCCCGGCTGCGCTGGCCGATGCCCTGGCCCGCTGGCAACGCCGGCAACAACGGCCGTCGCTGTAACCTGCCCCTTTGCGCGGCCAGCGTCGCCCTGTAGGGTTGTCGCCACCGCCCCCAGCCGAGAACTGCTGATGTCCACTGCGACCATGACCCTGTTCCACAACACCGCCTCGCCCTTTGTGCGCAAGGTGTTGGTATTTCTCCACGAAACCGGCCAACTCGACCGCGTGGCGCTGGAGACCGTAGCCCTCAGCCCCACTAGCCCCAACGCAGCGGTTATCGCCAATAACCCCGCCGGTAAAATCCCGGCCCTGCGCTTGGCCGATGGCGCGCTGTTGCATGACAGCCGGGTGATCGTCGACTACATCGACCACCAGCATGTTGGCGAACCGTTGATTCCCCGCGATGGCGCCAGCCGCTGGCGGCGTCTGACCTTGGCCTCGCTGGCCGACGCCCTGCTCGATGCGGCGCTGCTGATTCGCTACGAAACCTTCTCCCGCCCGCAAGAAAAACACTGGGCCGATTGGCTCGATGGCCAACAGGCGAAAATCATCCGCGCCCTGGGCGAGTTTGAAGAAGCCGCCAGCGCCGAGCTGGCCAGCCGCTTTGATGTGGCGTCCATTGGTGTCGCCTGCGCCCTAGGTTATCTGGACTTCCGCCAACCCAACTTGGCCTGGCGCGAGCAGTTTCCCCAGCTGGCGGCCTGGTATGCCGAGGTTAGTCAGCGGCCATCGATGTTGGCGACGCAGCCGCCGGTTTAAGCTTTAGCCGTTGTAGCCATACACCGCTAAACCTTCTGCTGGCAGCACCAGCAGCACGCCCTCATCTTTGCCGGCGAAATAGCTGCCGGGCTGCGCCAGGGCGTTGTTGATGCGCTGCTCCAAGTCCTGCGGAAGATCCGCGCAGGACAGCGCCAACCAGCCATCGGAGGCGAGGTTGTTCAGCACCGGTGTCGCTTGCCACGCTTGGTAGTGGTAGTAGTCCTCGCTATAACCGCGAGCCTGGCGGGCGCCATCCAGCGCGGTCAGGCCGCGTGCTTGCAGGTGTTGCTGCATGCTCGGGGCAAGACGAAAAATCGCCACGCCACAGCCCTCACGCAGACCACTTTCACCGGCAATCCACTCCACCCCCTGCACCTCAACAGCGGCCGGCAGCGCACGCAACATAAAGGGCCGCTCGCTCATTTTGTAGGCTATGTACAGCAGCAAAATCAGCCACAGCTTGAGCAAAACCACGACCCGCAGAACATTCAGCACTTGGCCCACGACCGTCATCAGCGAAAGTACAGCAGCCATAGCGCCCCCATCAGCAGCAAACCCGCGCCCAGGCCATGACGCAGAAAAGCGCCGCCGCGGCGAAACATGCGCCACCAATCAGGGCCATGCAGCAGCACCATAATCACGGCGAAGAAAATCATCACGCCATTGACCGGCCATGAACGCAGGTCAATGTTCAGCATCACCGCCGCCAGATAGCCCAAGGTGGTGCCGCACATAAAGCCCAGCAGGCGCTCACCGTTTTGCATCAGCGTCGCCATGGTGCCTCCCGTAGGGTGTGCTGTGCGCACCGGCTGGTAACTAGGAGCCCCGTGGTGCGCGCAGCGCACCCTACAAAGAGCATTGCGATCTGCTCGGCCAAGCGATGCCCCACCTGGGCATCTTCACGCAAGCCCACATGGCCACTCATTTGGCCATGCTCACACGGTATAAGCCGGCGCCGACCAGCAGCGCGACTTGGCCCATGGCGGTGCACATCTGCAGAAAGGAGCGCACCGAGGGGTTGTCCACGGCATCCGGCGCGCCGGTCAGGCTGACCCAGAAGCCTTCCGGCAACACCACCAGCGCGAGGTGCGCCAGGGGCTTGCCGGTGATGACGATGAGGTTGATCAGGTCAAAGCGCTGGGCAAACATCAGGCCGGCCAGAATCAGCAGGGCGACAAATAAGCCCAGGGCAAAGCAGGCGCCCAGTTGCAGGAGCATACGCATGGCGGTTACTCCCCCAACAGGCCAGGTTCAAGGGTCAGGTGTGGTTCGGGCGCCGGGGTTTTACCCACGCCGTACCAGTCCAGTTTGCGCGTCAGCAGCATTACGCAAGCGAGCAGGCCAAATACCAGCAGCGAGCCCATCAGCAGCGCGTAATCCTCAGCGCTCAGTAGCACGTAGAGCACGCCGTACAACCCGCCCAGGCCCACGGTAAAACCGGCGCCGCGCATCCAGCTGTGCAGCACATGGCAGACATAAAAGCCCACCAGCGCCACACAGGCCGCCGCCGACACGGCATAGGCCAGGGCAAAGTCCAGGTGCTCGGACAGCGACAGTAGCAACAGATAGAACATGGCCAACGCCAGCCCCACCAAACCGTATTGCACCGGGTGCACGGCCAGACGCTTAAGGATTTCCATCAGGAAGAAACCGGCGAAGGTCAGGGCGATAAACAACATGGCGTATTTAATCGCACGGTCGGTTTTCAGGTACTGGTCCACCGGGTCGACAAAGCTCACGCCAAAGCTGCGCGCGTCAAAGCTGCTGCAGCCGGATACGTTTACGCACTCACGCAGCACTTGCTCCATGTTGGTGGCGAAGAAACTGGTCTGCCAGGTGGCGTTAAAGCCTTGCTCGGTGATCTCACGCTCGGTAGGCAGAAACTCGCCCATAAAGCTTGGGTGCGGCCAATCGGAATGCACCTGCACTTGGCTGTCACGCCCAACCGGCACCACGCTAAAGCTGGAAGTGCCTTGCAGCTTCAGGTTGAAGGCGTAGTTCAGCTTCATCAGCTGGCTGCTGTCGAGCTTACCCAGCGGCGCGTGTACGCCGTTGGCCAGCATGTCGTCGCCAAAACCCGGTTCAAAGTCCAGCGTCTGGCCATTGAGGTCGAGCTTGAGAGCGTTGTTGATGCCGCGAATATCGCTGATACCGACGGCCAGAAAGGGCTCGTCAAATTGATAGTCGGCCAGGTCTTCGGTAATGCCGTAGTTGGCCGGCACTTCGAAATGGCCGCTGATTTGGTTGTCACTTTTAAACAGCCGCGCCTGGTAAATGCCGCGGGCACGCAGCTCGGTGCCGACTTCACCGTTCAGGCTAAAGCTCTCGGGCAACACATACAGGCGGCTGCTGATCTGCCGTTCTTCCTGATAACGCACGCCGGTTTTCTCTGCGACTTTCCACTCGCGGATTTTTTGCCGATACGGCACCACCAGAATCGGGCCGGTGATTTGTTGGCTGTAGCTGGAGCTGCGGGCAATGTTATCCAGCACGCCATTGCGCGCCGACTGCCGCTCGCTGATCAAGCCGTCGATCATAAGCAGGGGAATTAACAACAGAATAATCAAAAGGCCGATGGCCCCGAGTTTGATGCCCAGACTGCGATTCATCGCGATGCTCTCCATGTGGGTGGGATGGAGAGAGTGTGGGGTTGCCGGGTGGGGGTTTTATGGGGGGAATGTGGAGAGTGTGTGGAAACAAACTCAACTGCTGTGCTCCCCTCTCCCGCTCGCGGGAGAGGGGCAGGGGGAGAGGGCCGGGGCCTACGAGGTATCCGCTAAAAGCAAAAGCCCCTCACCCGCCCTTCGGGCACCCTCTCCCGCTAGCGGGCGAGGGGATACGCCGGCCACCGCGTCTAAGGCTGGAAGTGACGGCCGACCACGCTATTCCCCGCGAATGTACTGTTCCAAATGATTAATCAAACTCTCCTGCTCGGAGATGATGTCTTTGACTAAGTCGCCGATGGACAGCAGGCCAATCAATTTGCCCTCTTCCATCACCGGCAGGTGCCGTAGATGGCCGTCGGTCATCAGTTGCATGCAGTGGCGGTTGCCTTCTTTGGGGCCGACGGTGATGACCTTGGCCGTCATGATTTCGCTGACCGTGGCCGATGTGTCACGCTCAAGCATGGCGATTTTGCGCACGTAGTCGCGCTCACTGACGATGCCCACCAGCTCGCCGCCGTCGGTCACCAGCAAAGCGCCGATGCCCAACTCGCCCATCAGCTTTACCGCCTCGAGCACCGAGGTCTCGGGGCTGACGCTGAAAATGCTGTTCCGGGTTTTCGCTTTGAGGATTTCCGCAACCGTTTTCATACCCTGACTCCTGTGGCTTTTTTTGTTGTTGCTGCCCACGGTGGCTATCACGTTTAGTGCCAACTGCAGCGGCCCGTGGCACTTGTGCGCAGGGCTGAGCCTATTGAACAGGCTTTGCAGAGCAGTTACAGCGCTGAAAACGGCTTCTGCTAATGCACCAGCGGCAGGCTCAAGCGCACCTCTACCCCGCCGTCGACGTTGCCAATGGTTATAGCACCACCATGCAGGCTGGCCACTTCCTGCACAAAGTTAAGGCCTAGCCCCGTGCTTTTACGCCCACTGACAGGGCGTGGCAGCGAGTAAAAACGTTCGGTCAGTCGTTCCAAAGCATAGTCAGGAATCGGCGCGCATTGGTTGAATACGCGCAAGGTCAGCAGGTCATCGGCGCGCTCAGCGCTAAAACGTAACTGGCCGCCGGGCCGGGTAAAGTCCAGAGCGTTGTCGAGCAGGTTAGCCAGCGCCTGTTGCAGCAGAAAGCGCTCGCCGCGCACTTGCCACTCGGGCGCCAGCAGATTTTCCACCTGCAAATTCGCACTCAAGATACGCGCCGCTTGTGCCTGCAATTGCTCTTCCACCAGGTCGTGCAGCGGCAACGGCACACGCTCATCCAGCCCTTGCCGTTGCTCGACCAACGCCAGGTTCAGCAGGCGTTCGATCAGCTGTTGCAGGCGCGCACTTTCGGTTTGGATATTGCCCACAAAGCGCTGGCGTTGCTCGGCCGGCATATCGCTTTCCAGCAATTCCGCCGCGCCGCGAATAGCCGCCAGCGGGCTTTTCAGTTCGTGGGTCAGGGTGTGCACATAGCGCTCAACGTAGGCCTTGCCTTCCAGCTCGCTGCGCATATGTTCCAGCGCTTCGGCGAGTTGCTTGAGCTCGCCGCCTTGCAACGCCGGCAAAGGGCTGCGCTCGCCAGCGGAGACGGCTTGGGCGTAGTCGGTCAGGCGCCGCAACGACGCACTCAGCCACCATGACAGCAGGCCGCCGACTAATAACCCCAGCAAGATCAGCCCCGCACCAAACCAGGCCAGGCGCTTTTGCGAACGTTCGATGTAGGGCTGCAAGGTGCGGCTCGGCTTGCTGACCGACACCACGCCAATAATCTTGCCCTGGTCTTTGATCGGCGCCGCCACGTACATCACCGAGGTTTCCGGGTCGCCCTCCACTTCGCGGGTCGAACGCGCGCCGTATTCACCGCGCAAGGTCAGAAATACATCGTTCCAACGCGAATAATCCTGCCCCACCGCCGCGCCGCTGGAGTCCACCAACACCTTGCCCTGGGCATCGGTGACATAGATGCGGTGGCTGACTTCGCTTTTAGTCAGCCCCCAAATTTGCGCGTGGGGTTGGCGTTGGCCATAGGCCTGAAACTGTTCCTGCCAGTGCTGCTGATCGAGGCGGCCGCTGCGTAAATCGTCACGCAGCAGCTCGGCCAGCAGGTTAGCCGTATCGACCAGGGTTTCTTCGGTGGTCTGGCGCACGCCGGGACGGATTTCGTCCATCACCGTGCTCAGCACAAACCAGCCGGACAGGCCGACAAAGACGAAATAGACGAGAAATATGCGAATCCCGAGCGGCATCAGTCCACCTTGATGCTGTAACCCAGGCCGCGGTGGGTCTGGATCGGTTCGGCATCTGCCAGCACCGCGCGCAACTTGGCGCGCAGGCTTTTGATATGGCTGTCGATATTGCGCTCGTAGCCGGCTTCGGCGGGCACGCCAGCGCCATCCAGCAATTGTTCGCGGCTAAACACCCGCAGCGGTTGACTGACCAAGGTTTGCAGCAGACGGAATTCGTGGCGAGTAAGGCTCAGCGGGTGGCCGTGGTAGTGAATCTGAAAACGCTCAGCGTCGATGGCAAACACAGCGGTTTGCACCGCTGGCGCCGCCGCGCGCGGCTGCACACGCTTGAGAATGGCCTTGACCCGCGCCGCCACTTCACGGGGGCTGAAGGGCTTGGTCACATAATCGTCAGCACCGATTTCCAAGCCCACCACACGGTCAATCTCGGCATTGCGCGCGGTGAGAAAAATCACCGGTACTTCAGAAAACTTACGCAGTTGTTTAACCGCCTCAAAGCCGGTCATATCCGGCAGGCCAACATCAAAAATCAACAGATCGGCGGGGCTGTTTTGTTGATACGCCAGCGCTTCACCGGCCAGGGTTAACC
>NZ_JBBNAH010000039.1:0-9014 GCF_037994325.1 Pseudomonas sp. | reverse complement strand
GGAACATCTTCATCTGCTCAAGGGTGGTGTTCTGACGTTCGTCGAGAATGATGAAGCTATTGTTAAGGGTGCGACCGCGCATATAGGCCAGCGGCGCAACCTCAATCACCTGTTTCTCGATCAGCTTGGCCACGGTTTCAAAACCGAGCATTTCGTACAGCGCGTCATAGAGTGGGCGCAGATACGGGTCGATCTTTTGCGACAGATCCCCAGGCAGAAAGCCCAGTTTCTCGCCCGCTTCCACCGCCGGGCGTACCAGCAAAATGCGGCGAATCTGCTCGCGCTCCAGCGCATCCACCGCGCAGGCCACGGCCAGGTAGGTTTTACCTGTACCGGCTGGGCCGATGCCGAAGTTGATGTCGTGGTTAAGGATCGACTTCACATAGCGCTGCTGATTAAGGCCGCGTGGGCGAATCATGCCCTTGCGGGTGCGCAGGGCAACGCTGGCTTCCACCGGGTCGTTACCGGCCAATTGCTCAACCGCAGACTCCTGCAAGAACAAATGCACGATGTCGGGGGAGAGTTGTGTGGCGTTGGTTTCGCGGTACAGGCGGCGCAGCAATTGCTCGGCGGCCTGGGTGGTTTCGGCGGGGCCCACCAGTTCGAACTGGTTGCCACGGTTGCGAATTTCGATGGCCAGGCGCTGTTCGATCAAGCGCAAGTGCTCGTCGAATTGCCCGCACAGGTTGGCGAAGCGGCGAGCTTCAAAGGGTTCGAGGATAAAACGATGCGGTTCTATGGGTGCGTTCAAGGTCGTATCGGTAGCCACTGAGATGGGTCGAAGGATAACCCCGGATGCCCGCCTGGGAAAGCTCGGGCATCTGCGGCTTTAGTGGCACTCGGCCACAGGTTGTTCTTCTATGACCAGGCTACCGCGCAAAGAGTGCGGTCTGGCTTCGTCGATCCGTACGTCGGCGAACTGGCCAATCAGGCGTGGATTGTCGCAGCGGAAATTGACGATACGGTTGTTCTCGGTACGCCCAGTGAGTTGCCCGGGGTCGCGCTTGGAGAAGTCGTTGACCAACACGCGCTGGATGCTGCCAACCATCTTGCGGCTGATTTCAAAGCCTTGTTGGTCCAGGCGGTGCTGCAAGCGGGCCAGGCGCTCGCGGTTGGTTTCTGCCGGAATATCGTCTGGCAGGTCGGCCGCCGGGGTGCCGGGGCGGGCGCTGTAAACAAAGGAATAGGAGAAGTCGAAGCCGACATCGGCTACCAATTGCATGGTGTTTTCGAAGTCTTTTTCGGTTTCGCCGGGGAAGCCGACGATAAAGTCCGACGTAATACTGATATCCGGCACCGCCGCGCGCAGTTTGCGGATGATCGACTTGTACTCCAGCCCCGTATGGTTGCGCTTCATCGCCGCCAGAATACGGTCGGAACCGGCCTGCACCGGCAAATGCACATGTTTGACCAACTCCGGCACTTCGGCATGCACACGAATCAGGCTGTCGGAGAACTCCAGCGGATGCGAAGTGGTGTAGCGAATGCGGTCGATGCCGTCGATGGCGGCTACTACGCGAATCAGCTCAGCCAAATCGGCGGTACGGCCATCGTGGGTGACGCCACGGAAGCCGTTGACGTTCTGCCCCAACAGCGTCACTTCACGTACGCCGTGTTCGGCCAGGTGAATGACCTCGGCCAGTACATCGTCAAACGGCCGGCTGACTTCTTCGCCGCGGGTATAGGGCACCACGCAAAAGGTGCAGTACTTGCTGCAGCCTTCCATGATCGACACAAAGGCGCTTGGGCCGTCGATACGTGGTTCGGGCAGGCGGTCGAATTTTTCGATTTCCGGGAAGCTGACATCCACCTGCGGCAAGCGAGTGAGGCGCGCGGCGTCGATCATTTCCGGCAAGCGGTGCAGGGTTTGCGGACCGAACACCACATCCACATAGGGCGCGCGATCACGGATGGCGGCGCCTTCCTGGCTGGCCACGCAACCGCCGACCGCGATCACCATGTCCGGCTTGGCCAGTTTCAGCTCACGCCAGCGGCCCAGCTGGGAATACACCCGGTCTTGAGCGCGCTCACGGATAGAGCAGGTATTGAGCAGAATGACATCGGCGTCTTCCGCGCGGGCGGTAACTTCCAAGGCCTCATGTTCACCCAGCAAATCGACCATGCGCGAGCTGTCGTACTCGTTCATTTGGCAACCGTGGGTTTCGATATACAGCTTCTTGCTCATGCGTGCTCAAGGGGGTGGCTCAAAGAGTCGCGCATTATAGAGGCGGCGGTCCGGCAGGCCTAGCATTGCCTGCCGGGAGGCTATGCTATGATCCCGCCCCCGAAAATTTCCCCCGGTTTTTCCCCGCCCATGAGCAAGCGTGAACCTATCTATAAGGTGATCTTCCTCAACCAAGGCCAGGTGTTCGAGATGTACGCCAAGCAGATCTATCAGAGTGATCTGTGGGGCTTTCTCGAGGTGGAGGAGTTTGTCTTTGGCGAGCGTACGCAGGTGGTGGTTGACCCTAGTGAGGAGAAACTGAAGGCGCAGTTTGAGGGCGTGGTGCGTAGTTTTGTGCCGATGCATGCGATTGTGCGCATTGATGAGGTGGAGCGGTTGGGCACGCCGAAGATTAGTGAGGCGCGGGCTGGGGTGGGGAATGTGATGCCGTTTCCGATGCCTATGCCGGATAAGTAGTTTGCTTTTGCGGATTTGAGTTTCGCGCGGCCTGTTGCGTCAACCGCGGACGGCTCCCTCTGCCCGCTTGCGGGAGAGGGCTGGGGAGAGGGTTTTGCTTTTTAGTGGGTGGTGGTATTCGTTACCGCGTTGGCTGGGGGGGTTGTTTCGCGCCTTACGCGCGACTCACTTTTTGCCAGTCGCCGCAAAAAGTAAGCAAAAAAGGCTTGCCCCTACCTGGGCCCTACGCTGCGCTTCGGGTCCCTTCGCTGCGTCGTTGCTCCAGGGGTCGGGCTGAAGGGCCATCCATGGCCCTCATCCCTCTTCGCGGCTCCCGGCCGCTACGACCCCTTACGCAACGACTCCACTCGGCCTGGCGCTAACGGGGCGAGTAGATCAACAGCTAGATCAACATCAAAAGCTTGGCTGAGTTGGCAAGGCGACCGCCGAGCTACTCCCCTCTCCCGCTAGCGGGAGAGGGGCTAGGGGTGAGGGCTGGCGTTTACTCGGTGAAGGTGTACGCCCAATCCCCCTCGCCACTGTGCCTGTCGCCTTCCATGTTTCACCCCCTACACTCCCTTTCTTGCCTGCCCTCTGCCGAGCCTTCCATGCGCACGCGTTTTCCGCTGTTGCTTGTCGCTGCTTTTGCTGCCCTGTACATCATTTGGGGTTCGACGAATCTGGTGATCCGTATCGGTGTGGAAACCTGGCCGCCGCTGTTAATGGCGGCGGTGCGTTTTCTGATTGCCGGTAGTTTGATGTATGGCTGGCTGCGTTTACGCGGCGTTCCGGCTCCGAGCTGGCGGGAGTGGCGGGCGGCGGCGATGGTGGGCACGTTGTTGCTGGCGTTTGGTAATGGCGGCGTCACTCTGGCTGAGCATTCCGGTGTGGCTTCTGGGGTGGCGGCCTTGGCGGTGGCGACGGTGCCGCTGTTTACCTTGCTGTTTAATCGTTGGTTCGGGCACCGCAACTCCAGGCTGGAGTGGGCGGGCATTGCTTTGGGTATGACCGGCATTGCGTTGCTCAACCTGGGTTCCAATTTGCAGGCCAGCCCAGCCGGGGCGGCGATGATTCTCTTCGCCGCCGCCAGTTGGGCGTTCGGTTCGGTGTGGGGTAAAACCTTGCCGCTGCCTAACGGTCCGATGGCCAGCGCCACAGAAATGCTCGGCGGCGGCGCGGTGATGTTGCTCGGCAGCGTGCTCAGTGGCGAGCGCATGACACAGATGCCCAGCGCCGCCGGCTGGGGCGCGTTGCTGTATTTGATTTTCTTCGGCTCGATCATCGCGTTCAGCTCCTACGTCTATTTGCTCAAGCATGTGCGCCCAGCCGCCGCCACCAGTTATGCCTACGTCAATCCGGTGGTGGCGGTGCTGCTCGGTATCGTGTTTGCCAATGAGCAGATTGGCGGTGAGGAGTGGTTGGCGATGTTGGTGATCATCAGCGCGGTGGTGTTGATTGGTTTGCCGCAGTGGCGTCGACCGCCTGCCCAGGAGTAGCGTCGGCCTCCTGGCTGGCTAAGCTGGCTGAGAGTGTTCACGCAAGGGAGGCTGTATGGGTGGTTGCAAGGCATGGCTGATGGGCCTGCTGATGGTGCTGGCGGGTGCCGCTGTGCACGCCGCGCCGTTAAACCTCAGCGCTGAGCAGCGCAGCTGGATTGCCGAGCACCCGGTGGTGCGCGTCGGGGTGCAGAAGGGCGGTTGGGAGCCCTTCGATGTGTTCGGCGAGCAGGGTCAGCACAGTGGCATCAGCGGTGATTACCTGGCCTTGCTTGGTCAGCGCCTGGGCATCCGCTTTGAAACCGTGCAGTTGCAAGACTGGAACGCGGTGTTGGCGGCCCTCAAAGCCGGCGATATCGACGTTTTGTCGTCCGTGGCGAAAACCGATGAGCGCCAGGCGCGCATGGCCTTTACCGACGCCTACCTGACCAGCAATAGCCTGATTTTCACCCGCCATGAACTGCCGATTCGTAGCACCGATGACCTGCGTGGCCGGCGCGTGGCCATGGAGCGCGGCTATGTCACCGAAGACCTGCTGCGTGCCGCTGTACCGCAGGCGCAAATCGTCGAAGTAGACGATACCGAAGATGCCTTGCGTGCGGTGTCCTCCGGCGGCGCCGATGCCTATATCGGCAATATGATTGTGGCCAGTTACCTGGTACGCAAACTCAGCCTGGCCAATATCGAACTGCGTGGCGAGTCGGGGTTGCTGCGCAGTGAGCTGCACTTTGCCGTGCGCCGTGATTGGCCACAGTTGGTTGAGGTGCTAGACAAGGGCTTGGCCAGCCTGGAGCGTGAAGAGCGCGAGCAGATTCTTGATCGCTGGTTGCCGCCGTTGTCGGCGTTTAGTTGGCAAGGCCTATTGCTGGTCGGCTGGCCATACCTGCTGGGTGTGCTGGCGGCATTGGTTGTGGTGGTGCTGTGGAACCGCCACCTACGCACGCAAATCCATCAGCGCCAGTTGGCCGAGGCCGAGGTGGTGCGCCAACGCAGTACCTTGCTGGCCATCATTAATGCCATTCCCGACCCGATCTGGTTCAAGGATATCCAAGGCCGTTACCTGGGCATCAACCAGGCTTGCGCCGAGCTGTTCGGGCAGAGCAGCGAACAGGTGCTGGGCAAGCGCGACCACGAGCTGCTTAACCTCGACTGGGCAACTAAACGCGAGGAGCACGACTACACCGCGTTGACCCGCGACAGCACTTACGAAAGCGAAGGCCGCGTGCGTTACCCCGATGGCCATTGGGTGGTGTTCGACACCCTGCGCACCATTTTTCGTGATGACCGTGGCGTGCCCCTGGGGCTGGTGGGCGTGAGCCGCGATATCACTGCGCGCAAACAGGCCGAAGCAGCGATGGCCGATGCCAAGGAGTTGGCCGAAGAAGCGGCGCGCTTGAAGTCAGATTTCCTGGCCAATATGAGCCACGAAATCCGCACGCCAATGAACGCCATTATCGGCATGGCCCACCTGGCGCAGAAAACCGAGTTGGAGCCGCGTCAGCGTGGCTACGTGGACAAAATCCAGCAGGCCAGCCAGCACTTGCTCGGGGTGATTAACGACGTTCTCGACTTCTCTAAAATCGAGGCCGGCAAGCTGGGTATCGAGCACATCGACTTCAACCTGCAACAGGTGCTGGAAAACGTCGCCAACCTGATCGGCGAAAAAGTCGCCGGCAAACACCTGGAGTTGGTGTTTAACCTCGACCCCAAGCTGCCATTGCAGTTGGTGGGCGACCCGCTGCGTATTGGGCAGATCTTGATCAATTACGCCAATAACGCGGTGAAGTTCACCGAGCGCGGCGAGATCGAATTACTCATTCGCGCCGAGCAGCAAAGCGCCGAGCAGGTACAGGTGTACTTTGCTGTGCGCGACACCGGCATTGGTATCAGCCATGAGCAGTTGGAGCGCCTGTTCGAATCCTTCCAGCAGGCCGACAGCTCGACCACGCGCAAATACGGCGGCACCGGCCTGGGCTTGGCCATTTGCAAACGCTTGGCCGAGGCCATGGGCGGGCGCGTTGGGGTGCAGAGCCAGGCGGGGCGCGGCAGCCTGTTCTGGTGTCGACTGCCACTGGGCATTTCCACCGAGCACCAGCAATCGCTGCAACCCCAGCCCAACCTGCGCGGCCGTCATGTGCTGGTGGTGGACGACAATGACAGCGCCCGCCGCGTGCTGCACGACATGCTGGTGGGTATGGGCTTTCGCGTGGAGACCGCAGAGTCCGGACGCGCGGCCTTGCGTCAGGTGCAACTGGCCGATCAGCGCCGGCCGTTCGACCTGGTCATGCTCGACTGGCAGATGCCGGAGATGGACGGCATCGAAACGGCGCGGCAGTTGCAGGCGCTTGATCTGCAGGCACAACCGCGTTTGCTGATGGTCACCGCCCATGGCCGCGAAGAGGTGTTGCACAATGCCCGCCAGGTCGGGGTCGACGATGTACTGCTAAAACCCCTTAACCCGTCGCTGCTGCTGGATGCGCTGGTTGGTACGTTGGCCAACCACAGTGGCCCGCCTGTTGCGGTTGTTGATAGTCCAAGCGCCGATGCCATACCCGATTTCACTGGCAAGCGCGTGCTGTTGGTCGAGGACAACGAGCTCAACCGCGAAGTGGCCTGCGGGCTGCTAGAGGAAAGCGGCTTGCAGATTGAGCAGGCCGAAGATGGCGCTAAGGCCGTGGATATTTTGCTGGCGCGCGGTGCGGGCTACTTCGACCTGGTGCTGATGGATATGCAGATGCCGGTGCTGGATGGCCTTTCGGCTACCCGCCGCCTACGCGCCGAGCCGCAGTTTGCGCACTTGCCGGTGATCGCCATGACCGCCAACGCCTTGCCGGCTGACCGCGAGCGCTGTCTGGAAGCGGGCATGGATGACCACCTGGGCAAGCCGCTCTACCCCGACCAACTGTGGCGCACCCTGGCGCAGTGGTTGCGAGTAGACAACGGCGCCAGCGCGCAAGATTCAACCGTGTCGGCAACGCCAGACTGGCTGTTACCCGGTGTCGACCTGGCCAGTGGCTTGCGCCGCGTGCTGGGCAAAACGGAGCTGTACCAACGCTTACTGCTGAAATTTGCCGCCAGTCAGAACGATTTCAGCGCGCAGTTACGTTTGGCACTGAACCAAGGGGCGCACGACGCTGCCGAACGTCTGGCCCATAGCCTCAAGGGCCTGGCCGGTAACCTCGGCGCAGTGGATTTGCAGACCCAGGCGGCGCTGCTGGAAACGGCGCTAAAAGACGACCGCGCCGATGAAGAGCTGGAGCCTTTGATCAGCGAACTCAGCCACAGCCTCGATTCCTTACTGCACGCCATCGAGGCGCAATGGCCGGCATCGGTCTGTGCCGCGCCGCCGCCGGTGGACGAGGGGGAGCTGGCAGCGGTGTGTCAGCAGTTGGCCGGGCTATTTGCCCATGACGATCCGCGCGCCGGCAAGGTCTTCGAAGCGCAGGCGTGCCTGCTGCGCAACGCCTTCAACGATGACTACCCGCCGTTGGCCGAGGCGGTTCGCTGCTACGATTTTGAACAGGCTCTGACGTTATTGCGGCAAACAGGTGAACAGCGTGGCTTGAGCCTTTAGTGCTCAGCCCAGAACGGACAGGAGAAGGGCGTGGACGGGATACTTGACCGACCGGAGCAACCGCTGGTGCTGGTGGTGGATGACACCCCGGAAAACCTCGAGCTGATGAGCGAGCTGCTGCTGCCCAACTACCGGGTTAAGGTGGCCAGCTCCGGGCTCAAAGCGTTGCGCATTGCCATCAGCAGCCCGCCGCCGGACCTGATTCTGCTGGATATCATGATGCCGCTGATGGACGGCTACGAAGTGTGCAAGCGCCTTAAAGCTGACCCGCACACCCGTGATATTCCGGTGATCTTTCTTACCGCCAAAACCGAGCTGGCTGATGAGCAGCATGGTTTTGACCTCGGTGCCGTCGACTACATCACCAAGCCCATCAGCCCACCCCTGGTGCTGGCGCGGGTTAAAGCGCAACTGCAACTCAAAGCCAGTGCCGACTTTTTGCGCGACAAAAGCGAGTACCTGCAACTGGAAGTACGCCGCCGCACCCGCGATATCGAAAAGCTCCAGGAAGTCACCATCGAAGCCATGGCCGGGCTGGCGCGTATGCGCGAAAACCCGGGCGGCGGACACTTGGCGCGCATTGAGCCATATATGGTCGAACTGGCCAGCAACCTGGCCCAGCAGCAACCGGCGCTGGCCGCGGAGCTGACGCCGGAGCGCATTGCTCGGCTGGGCAAATCGGCGTTGCTGCATGGCATTGGCCGTTTGACCCTGCCGGACCGGATTATCCACAGCCTGGTGCCGCTGGAAGCCGCCGACATAGAGGTTCTGCATCGCCACGCCGAGGCTGGCTTTGCTGCGCTACAGGCCGCCGAAGACAAACTGGGCAGCAGCGAAACCTTTCTGAGCGATGCCAAACATATTGTCCACAGCCAGCATGAACGCTGGGACGGCAATGGTTACCCACAAGGCCTGCGGGGCGAGCAGATTCCGCTGCCGGCGCGTTTGATGGCGATAGTCGGCCGCTACGAAGAACTCACCGCCCACCACCCCTACCGGCAAACCAGCAGCCATGCCGAAGCGGTGGAGCTGATCAGTGCCGGCAGCGGCAGCGAGTTTGACCCCCTGGTGGTCATGGCGTTTCTCGGCGCTGCCGATGAGTTTTGCTCACTGGCATTGGGCCTGGCCGATAACGCCGAAGCGATTCACTCCGACCTGCAACGGTTGGATGAATCGTTTGGCGAAACCATTGAGCTGACCTTGCCGCAGGAATCAGCCTGAGCACCAAGCGATTTCCCCGCAAATCGCCTGCTCTTGTAGGGTGTCTGCGCGCACCAGACGATCTTCCGGCAAGCGTAATGGCGCGCACAGCACACCCTACGTG
>NZ_JBBNAH010000038.1:0-6181 GCF_037994325.1 Pseudomonas sp. | reverse complement strand
GGGTAAAAACTCATTAATAACCACGCCTATTTAATTCGCATAAGCCGTTATTATCCGAAGTATAAGCAGCGCTATCACTCAACTTTCCCCACAACTTCTTGTCGCCCGCGCTCAGCACTAACAACCTGAAGAGAACTTACCCAGGAGAATTTCAGCCGCGCTCTACGCTATGCTTGCCACCCCTGCAGCCAGCCCTCGACTCGCCATGCGCCTCTCCCGCTTTTTTATCGACGCCCCGCTCTCCCTCGGCCAGCACGAGCTGCCAGAAACCCAGGCTCATTACATAGGCCGGGTATTGCGCCATGCCGTTGGCGATGCCGTGCAGCTATTTGACGGCAGTGGCCAGGAGTTTCTCGGTGAGCTGATTGAGGTGGGCAAGAAAAACGTGCGCGTTGAGCTGCGCGAGCGCTTCGCCGGCCAGGCGCAGTCACCGCTGCATATTCACCTGGGCCAGGGCCTGTCGCGCGGTGAGCGGATGGACTGGGCGATTCAGAAAGCCACCGAACTGGGCGCCAACGCCATCACCCCGATTGTCAGTGAGCGCTGCGAAGTTCGGCTAAAAGGCGAGCGCGAAGACAAGCGCATGGAGCATTGGCGGCAGGTGACGATCAGCGCTTGTGAGCAATGTGGGCGCTCGGTACTGCCGGTGATTTATGCGCCGGTGTTGTTGGCGCAGTGGTTAGAACAGTGCCAGGCGGAGTTGAAGTTGGTGTTGCACCCGGTCGCCGAGCCGTTGACCAGCCATGCCAAGCCGCAGTCGTTAGCGTTTTTGATTGGCCCGGAGGGTGGGCTGGCGGATGCTGAGGTGGCTGTGGCCCAGAGCAAAGGCTTTCACGCCGCGCGGTTGGGGCCACGGGTGTTGCGTACTGAGACAGCGCCGGTGGTGGCGTTGAGTGTGGCGCAGCAGTTGTGGGGGGATTTCTGAGGATTTGCGTTGGCCGCGACCCTCCCCCCCCGGCCCCTCTCCCGCAAGCGATAGAGGGGAGCTAACCGAGTACGCCTGAAGTAGTGCAATTCAGTTCCCCTCTCCCGCTTGCGGGAGAGGGGCTAGGGGTGAGGGCGATCTGCCGCTCAGGAATCCTTTAACAAATCCGCCAAATCATCCGCATGCTCTTCTTCCTGGGCGAGGATCTCTTCAAACAGGCGGCGGGTGGTGGGGTCATCGTTGCCGATAAAGGTGATGATCTCGCGGTAGCTATCAATGGCGATGCGCTCGGCCACCAAGTCTTCGGTAATCATCTCTTTGAGGGTGTTGCCCGCCACGTATTCGGCATGGGAGCGCGCGGTCAACCCTTCGGGGTTAAAGTCCGGCTCGCCGCCCAATTGCATGATGCGCTCAGCCAGCAGGTCCGAGTGCGCCAGCTCTTGCTGCGCATGCTCGAGAAACTCGGCAGCCGCCACGCTGGCCTTGAGGCCGGTGGCCATAAAGTAGTGGCGCTTGTAGCGCAGGTAGCAGACCAGCTCGGTGGCCAGCGAAGCATTGAGCAGCTTGAGGACCTCTTCGCGATCGGCCGAGTAACCCTCGGTGATCGCGCCTTCCTCAATATGCTGGCGCGCGCGTTGGCGCAGGGTGGCGATATCAGTCAGTTGTGCAGCGGTCATATCAGTTCTCCATCAGCTATTCGGTCAGTCGCGCGGGCTCTGGCGGCCAGCGTCGTGGTGTACTGAGTTGGGAGTAGCGAGGAGATGAAAAGTTTGAAGTTTTGTAGCGGCTACAAGGCTTAAAGCGAAACGGCAAGGGTGTGCTGCGCACCACGCGATATCCCCGCGTACCTACATGCCAACGCTAACCACCGTCGTCCCCGCGAAGGCGGGGAACCAGAGTCGTATAGGAGACCTCGTTCGCCGCGCCATTCTGGATTCCCGCCTTTGCGGGAATGACGGAGGTGAGGTTATCGATTTAATCGAACATCCCCTTGGTGCGCACAGCACACCCTACGGGACGGCGGCGGCTCAGATTAAGCCGGCATCCGCGAGCATTTGCTCCAGGGCGAGCAGGTCAGGAATCTTGGCAACCGCTTCACCAAAGCTCACCGCGTCCAGCTCCAACGGCGCCAACGGCACATCGGCACGGGCCAGGTCGGTGCCGACTTTCAGTGAGCGCGGAATACCCTGCACCAGCAAGGCGAGGAATTTGACGTTGGGGCGGCCACCCAAGGCGTTGATCACCGCCACGCGCGCGCCCGGGCGAATCTGTGGCTGACCATCAGAAGCCGCTTCAAACGACAGCAGCGGCAGGCTCAGGTCACGCCAGGCCATTTGCCCGAGAAACCAGGCCGGCATGCCAGCGGTGACTTGCGGCGCACGGTAGGGAATCAGCTCGGCCACCGCCACGTTAGGCAGCAACAGCGTGCGGTCGGCCAATGGCACGAGCAGGCCGGTGATGCTGCTAGCGGTGGAAGTAGTAGTGGTAGTGACGGCTTGGCTCATGGGGAAATCCTGTCGGCGCTATCAGGCGCACTGTGCCGCTAAATGATTGACCAGCGTTGCCGCCAGCTCGCGCGGGTCGCCGCTGTAGGCGCTATAGCCGCCTTCACGCAAGCTGTCGGGCATGCTGGCGCAGGCGCAGCTGTCGGCGCGCTGGGTCCAGATCTCGCCGCCCTGACGCTTTACATAGGCCGCGGCGGCGCTGCCGTCGCTGCCCATGCCGCTAAAGGCAATTACACCACTCAGGGCACCGAAGTGCTGAGCGAGGTTAAGCATCATCTGGTCGATGGAGGGGCTGTAGGGTTCTGGCCAGCCACGGTCAGCGATCTGCATCACGCCGTCTTCGGCAAAACCCAGTTCATGCTGAATCGGCGCCACCACCACTTCACCGCAGCGCACCGCGTCGCCGTGGCGCGCCGGGTTGACATGCCATTGGCTATGGCGGCCAACGGCCTGCGGCAGCGTCGCTTCAAAGCTGGCGTCGATATGCTGAGCGTAGATAAAACCAATCGGCAAACCACCGGGCAAGGCGTCGAGAAACGCCTTAACTGCCGCAGGCCCGCCTAACGACGCGGCCAACAACCACACCTGACGCGCCGGCGCCCCGGCGGCCAATGGCGTATTGGCCAAGGCATAGGGCAAGTCCAAACGCGGTGGGCGTTGGCCTTCATCAAACAGGGCTTGCAGGCTGGGACCGACTGCCTGCGTCGGGTCGCCGACCAGACGCTTGAGCTTGCCGACCAGGCGGCGCTCCCAGCGCGGGTAGTTTTCCGAGTGACGTTCCGGGGCATGGCCTTCGCCAAACAGCACCGGCACATCAGCATGTTCCAGCAGGGTTTCGATCAGTGGCGAGTCCTCCGACTGCGCCAGATCCACCAGCCACAAGTCGGCCTCACAAGCCGACAGCGCTTCTGCATCCAGACGCGCCGGGTCGGTATTAAGCACCACGTTATAGCCGCTGCCGGTCAGTGCCTGTTGCAGCACATGGCGCTGCAACGAGGTGTCGGCCAGCACGGCAATGCGCGCTGTAGCTTTTTCGGTCATGTGCGTTTAACCGGGTGAGCGGCCACCAACTGCGCGATGGTTTCCAGCAGCAGCGACTCTTGGTACGGCTTGCCGAGGTAGTCGTTGACGCCAATGTTCATCGCCCGCTCACGGTGTTTTTCACCGGTACGCGAGGTAATCATGATGATCGGCAGGTCTTTGAGGTTCTCGTCGTGGCGTACCAGGTTGGCCACTTCAAAGCCGTCCATGCGCGGCATTTCGATGTCCAGCAGCATGATGTCGGGCTTGTGTTCTTGTAGCAGCGAGATGGCGTCGACACCGTCTTTGGCGGTCAGCACGTTCATGCCGTTACGCTCCAACAGACGGCTGGTTACCTTACGTACGGTTACCGAGTCATCGACCACCATTACCAGCGTTGGCCGTTCAACCTCCACTTCCACCGGCAAGGCGGCGCGGCTGATGGTACGGGTTTGCATTTGGTTCAGCAGGTGAGCGTGGCGCACCCGGATGGTGGCCAACAGGTCGAGAATCACCACCACGCGACCGTCACCAAGGATGGTGGCACCGGAGATACCGTGAACGCCGGCAAACTGCGGGCCGAGGCTCTTCACCACGATCTCGCGGGAACCGGCCAGGGAGTCCACTTGCACCGCTACCGCGTGGTCGCTGGAGCGCACCAGAATTACCGGCAGCGGCAGGCTTTGACCGACCAGCTTGGGTTGTTGGCCGTTGTTCAGCAAATCGCCCAGGTAACGCAACTCGTAGGCTTGACCGGCGTATTCAAAACGCGGCGCATCCGGTGCGTAGTAGGCTTCCAGCTCGTACGGGGAAACCCGCACGATACCTTCAATGGTGTTCAACGGAATGGCGTACAGGTCTTCACCGGACAGCACCATCAACGCGCGGTTAACCGACACGGTAAAGGGCAGGCGAATACGGAAGGTGGTGCCCTCGCCCGGCGTCGACTCGATGCTCATCGAGCCACCGAGTTGTTTCACCTCGGAGTGCACCACGTCCATGCCCACACCACGGCCGGAGATCTGCGTGACCTTCTCGGCGGTGGAGAAGCCGGCTTCCAGAATAAATTGCAGCACTTCGTAATCGGTCAGGTCCGAGGCGGTGTCCATCATGCCGCGCTCAATGGCCTTGCGGCGCACCGCTTCGAGCTTGATACCACCGCCGTCGTCGGCCAGGGTCAGGACGATATCGCCGCCCTCACGCCCCAGGCTCAGGCGAATATTGCCCTGCTCGCTCTTACCCGCGGCACGACGCACATCGCTGGGCTCAATACCGTGGTCGACGGCGTTACGCAGCATATGTTCCAGCGGCGCCACGATACGTTCGAGAACGGTACGGTCCATTTCACCATCGGCGTTGCCGACCACAAAGTCGACCTGCTTGCCCAGCTCGCTCGCCACCTGGCGCACGATACGGCGCAGACGCGGCACCAAGCGGTCGAACGGCACCATGCGCGTACGCATCAGGCCTTCTTGCAGTTCGGTGTTAACCCGCGCCTGTTGCAGCAACAGGGTTTCCGCATCGCGGTTACGCGCGGCGAGGGTTTCTTTCAGTTCCAGCAAGTCGGAAGCGGACTCGAACAGTGCGCGCGAAAGCTGCTGCAACTGCGAGTGACGGTCCATTTCCAGCGGGTCGAAATCTTCGTAGCCCACACGCTCGGCTTCGGCCTGGAAGCGGCTGATGATCTGCGATTGGGTTTCGATGTCGAGGCGGCGCAACTGGTCGCGCACGCGGTCGATGGTGGCTTCCATTTCACCGAGGGTGAAACCGAAATCACTGACCTGCTGCTCGACTCGACCACGGAAGATCGAGGTTTCACCGGCCAGGTTAACCAGGCCTTCCAGCAAGTCGGCCGGCACTTTCACCAGCTCTTGCGGCGCACGGCGGGAAGCGGCGTCCAACGCGGCTTCCTGGGCACGGCGCACGAACGGCAATACCTTGGCCGCCGCCGGTGCCGAGGAGAACTGACTGGCCGCCACAATCGGGTTGGCCAGGGTGTGCAAGGCCGGCAGTTTGCTGGCGACCGGCGCCTGCGGCTCGACATCACCGCCTTGCTGCTCGTCGGGTTCGTGCTGACTGGCCGCCAGATCGGCGAGGTCGGCGGCCAGGCTTTCGTTCATGCGTTGACGCAGTTGATCGAGCTCGCCTTGCAGGCCTTCAAAGCCGGACTGCACATCAAGGAACAGGCTGTCTGGCCATGGCGCGCCTTGTTGCTGCGCTTCGGTCAGGTGCTGCTCCAGGTTGTGGGTCAAATCGCCGAGGGTCTTCTGCCCAGCCAGACGCGCACCGCCTTTAAGGGTGTGCAGAATGCGCAGCATGTCGTCGACCGCGGCGCTGTCATCACGCTTCTCTTCCCAACGGCCGATGGCGCTTTCCATGCTTTCCAGCAGGTCGTCGGCCTCTTCGAGGAAGATATCCAGGATGTCGTCGTCTTCAACGTCATCCACGGCTTCATCGGCAGCGGCAACCAAATGCACGCTGGACGGGATAGTCAGCTGCTCGTCGGGGTTGGCGCGAAAGCGTTTGATCAATTCGATCAGCGCATCGCCGCTCGGCACCGCGCGCTTGTCACGCACCGCTTCGAGCATTTCGGCCAGGCGGTCGTGGCAGCTTTGCAGCAGCGCAAACAGGCTTGGGCTGGCGCGCAGGCGGCCATCACCAAGGCCTTCGTAAAGGAATTCCAGCTCGTGGGCCAGGTCGCCAATTTCGCGAATCTCGGCCATCCGCGCAC
>NZ_JBBNAH010000037.1:0-7723 GCF_037994325.1 Pseudomonas sp. | reverse complement strand
CGCACGGTGTAATCGAGGTCGACTTTTTGTGCGGCCCACAGCGGGGCGCTAGAGGCGAGAAGAACGGCTGAGAGCAGATAGCGGTGCATGGGCATTGCAAACAGTTCCTTTGTGACGCGGCGCGGTAATTCCCTATGACCGGCCCTGTCCGTTTTGATTCAGCATCGACGCGCCAGATAACCGTAGGGTGTGCTGTGCGCACCGAGCGATATACCGGGGGACGCCATGGTGCGCACAGCACACCCGACGAAGCCCAGCGCGACTGATCAGCCAGAGCGGAAGATCATATAGTCTTCCCAATCGTCTTCAGCGACGGCGGTCTCACTGAGCATAGTGCCGACTTGTGAAATACCAGCGTTGTGGACCATTTGCGGGTCGCCGCACACCAAGGGGTGCCAGCTTTCCAGGTCTTTGCCTTCGGCCACCAGGCGATAGCCGCAGGTCGGCGGCAGCCATTGGAACTCGCTGGCTTGGCCGGGAGTGAGCTGGATGCAGTCGGGCACAAACTGACGGCGATTGGCGTAGTTGCTGCACTGGCAAGTTTTCAGGTCGAGCAGTTTGCAGGCGATGCGCGTGTAGTAAACGCTGCCGTCGTCTTCGTCTTCGAGCTTTTGCAGGCAGCACAGGCCGCAGCCGTCGCACAGCGACTCCCACTCGTCCTGATCAAGCTGGTCGAGGGTTTTACGTTTCCAGAAGGGTTGGACGATGGCGGCCATGGCAGGGTACGGGCTGGTGAAAAGGGCGGCAGTCTAGCGCCCACCCGCGTATCGGCCAAGGCCGCGTTGCCAAACGGTTGCAGGCCCTTCGACGGGCCTGCGAACCACTCTTAATAACCCTTGGAAAAGTCCACTTCCCCGCGCAGCGGCTCGCCACTGTTAAAGCGCTGCAGGTTATCGAGGAACAGCTGGGCCATTAACGGCGGCTGAGTCGGCGCCGAGCTATGGCCGGTGAGCAGCAGACCAAACGCGGTCCAAAACGGATGGCGCGCCGGCAAGGGCTCCTGACGGCACACATCAATAATGGCGCCGCTCAAATGGCCGTCGCGCAGGGCCGCCACCAAGTCGGCATCCACCACCGCCACACCGCGCCCAGCGTTGATAAACAGCGCCGTCGGCAAGAATTGGGCAAACAACGTGGCGTTGTAAATATCGTGGGTACTGGGGGTATCCGGCAGCAGGTTGATCACGTAGTCAGCCTGGCCGACCAAACGCGGCAAGGCGTCCATACCCGCCACTTCCTTAAACGGCGGCAACTCGCGTGCCGAACTGGCCACACCATACAACTCGACACCAAATGGCGCGAGAAACTGCGCCACGCTCAGACCGATTTCGCCAGTGCCGACAATCAGCACGCGCCGGCCAGCCAGGCTGCGCGGCGCATGGTTGTCCCAACGACGTTCAACCTGAGCGGCCAGTCGCGCCAGCACTTCGCGCTCATGGGCAAGCATATAGGTGAGCACGTACTCGGCCATCACCTGGCCAAAAATGCCCACGGCGCGGGTCAGGCGATAGTCCTTGGGCAAATCCTGCGGCAACAGCGGCGTGATGCCCGCCCAGGTCGACTGCAACCACTGCGGCTTATGGCCCTTGCGCAGCAGCGTGGCGAGCAGCACGGGCTCACCCAGCCACACCTCACAGCCCGGCGCGAGCTGCGCCAGTTGGGTCGGATCGTCACTGCTCGCCAGGTCCAGATCGGGTTGAGCGGCACGCAACAGGTCGGCATAAATGGCGTGGTCAGATTCAGCAAGTAAAACGCGCATGGGGCAGAAAAACCTTCAAACACGGCGCGGCCGCACTTGGCAGCACCTTAAGACAGGAAAAAATACAGTGAGGTTGCCGGGACTGCGCCCAGCTCTTGAAGCGTCTTTCAGTTGACTCAGATCGGGTCGTTACGGCGCAGGAGTTCTTCTGGCAGATGCTGAATGTACTCGTCTTCGGCCGGCGGCATTTGCAAGTGATACCCCTGCTTGTCCAAGTTCGCCAAGACAGTTTCGATGTCCTCGCGAGACAGTTTGCGCTCCGGGCTCAACACCAAATCAAAGGTGTGCTTAGGCGTACCAAAGGCCACCAGCAACGATTCCGGGACCTTTTTCAAGGCGTCGGCTTTGAGTACGTAGAGGTACATTTCGTTGCGCTTGGGGCTGCTGTAAATCGAGCAAATCTTTTTCATGCCTGTTGTTCCTGGGTATAGGCCGCCAAACTGTCGAGCAGCGCTTGGCCCATCAATTCTCGGCGCCAACCGCGCAGCGAATCCGGCAGTTGGTAAGGGCCATTGGGGAAGCCGCTTTTGAGCAGGGCTTCGAGGATTTTTTTGCGCAGCATAATTTCCGGGGCGATATCCAGGCGCTCGGCTTCGCGCTGCCCCACCGCACGCAGCACTTTGAGCACGGCGGCGGCTTCCACCGGCAACGGCTCGGGCAACGCCTCGGGCCATTCGGCAGCGGGTTTGGCCGCGGCTTCTTTGATCAGGCCGAGCAAAAATTCGCCGTCCTGGCGCACGGTTTTGGGGTGCATATCTTCAATGCGTGCCAGGGCCACAAGATTGTCGGGCTGGTTGCGCGCCATCGGCCATAGCGAGTTCTCGCGGATCACCCGGTTACGCGGCAGGTTGCGCAGGCGCGCTTGCTGCTCGCGCCAGGCATAGAGTTCGCGCAGCACGGCGAGCTTGGCCGGGGCCAGCTTCCAGCCGAGCTTGGCGTCGCGGTAGACCTCGTTAGGGTCGATTTCGCGGCGCACGTTTACCACCATTTCTTCGCCGTCTTCCAGCACCCAGTTGAACTTGTCCGGGGCCAGACGCGCGCGCAGGGCTTCATACACCTCAGCCAAATGCAGCACATCTTCGGCGGCATAACTGACCTGGGTTTCCGACAACGGCCGCTGCAACCAGTCCGAGCGGGTTTCGCCTTTGGGCAGGTCGATATCCAACACGCTCTGCACCAGGCGTGAATAGCCCATGGAGAAACCGATATTCAAATACGCGGCGGCAATCTGTGTATCAAACAGCGGCAACGGCAACGTGCCGGTCAGGCGGGAAAACACTTCCAGATCTTCGCTGCAGGCATGCAAGACCTTGATCACAGCGGGGTCAGCCAACAACTCGGCAAAGGCGTCCCAGTTCTGGATAAGCAGCGGATCAATCAGATAAACCTGGCTGCCGTCGCACACTTGCAGCAGGCCAGCGATGGGGTAAAAGGTGTCGACCCGCATAAATTCGGTGTCGAGGGCCACGTATGGCAGACGCCGCCACTCGGCGCAAAGCCGTACCAGGCTGGCGTCGTCACGGATCCAATTGATTTCGATGGCCACATGCCTCTCCTTAAAGTTGCCGCGCAGTATATATCGAGCCCGGCTATGGACGGTGCTCGACTCGGTAAATCGGGGCCGGTGATTCACGACTTGCCCTGCGTAATCGGCGCTCCTATGCTGCGGTCGTTTTGTCCGACAATAATCAGAACAAGGATATGTCATGAAAAAGTTTCTGGGCCTGGTGGCCCTGCTGTTAGTCATTGCCGTGGTCTACTTGCTCGCGCAACCCAGCCCGATTGACCCACTGGCCTGGACCCCGCCCCACGAGCCCGCCATGACCGGCGTGCTGGAACCCAACGATTCCTTGATGAAAGCCGAGCTGCTGGCCAAAGGTCAGGTGCACGGCCCGGAAGATACCGCAGTGGATGCCGAAGGCCGCGTATACGGCGGCACCCACGACGGTAAAGTCATCCGCGTTAAAACCGACGGCAGCGTCGAAACCTTCGCCGAGACCAAGGGCCGCCCGCTGGGTATGGACTTCGACGCCAAGGGCAATCTGATCGTCGCCGACGCGTACAAAGGCCTGCTGAGCATCGACCCGCAAGGCCAGATCAGCGTGCTGACTACCGAAGCCGGCGGCGTGCCGTTCCGCTTTACTGACGACCTGGATATCGCCAGCGACGGGCGCATTTACTTTTCCGATGCTTCGAGCAAATTCGAACAACCGGACTATTTGCTCGACCTACTGGAAGGCCGCCCTTATGGCCGCCTGCTGCGCTACGACCCAATAACCAAGACCACCGACGTGCTGCTTAAAGACCTGTACTTCGCCAATGGCGTGGCGCTGTCAGCCAAAGAAGACTTCGTGCTGGTTAACGAAACCTACCGCTACCGCATCAGCCGCCTGTGGCTCAAAGGCCCGAAAGCCGGCAGCCACGACATCTTTATCGACAACCTGCCCGGCATGCCGGACAACCTGCAAGGAGACCGTGTAGGCACCTTCTGGGTTGCCCTGCCGACACCACGCAAAGCCGACGCCGACTTTCTCCAAGGCCAGCCTTGGTTAAAAGCGCAAATGGCCAAACTGCCGCGCGCCTTGTGGCCAAAACCGGCCAAATATGGTCTGGCGATTGCCGTGGATGAACAGGGCAAAATCATCCGCAGCCTGCACGACACCAGCGGCACCAACCTGCGCATGGTCACCTCGGTAAAACCGGTGGGCGGCTATCTGTACTTCGGCAGCCTGGATAACGACCGTATCGGCAAGCTGAAACTCGACTAAGCCGGTTAGCAACATCTGCGTTTATGATGGGCGCCCGATTTATCTCAGGTGCCCATCATGTCCCTCGCGCAACTGATTACCCCGCTGCAACTCGCCAACCGCCCCGGCCAACCCGACCGCCTGATCCTCGACTGCCGCTTCGCCCTCGACGACCTTGATTACGGCCAGCGCAGCTATGCGCAAGGGCATATCCCCGGCGCCGTATTTGCCGACCTTGAGCAGGATTTATCGGGCGCCATCGTTAAAGGCCTCACCGGCCGCCACCCTCTGCCCAACCCACAGGTGTTGGTCGAGCGCCTGCGTGCTTGGGGCTTGAACAATGACAGCGAAGTCATTCTCTACGACGACAACAAGGGCAATGGCGCCTTCGCCGCCCGCGCGTGGTGGCTGCTGGTCTGGCTGGGCAAGCGCGACAACGTTTACCTGCTTGATGGCGGTTTTAAAGCCTGGAATGAGGCAGGCTTGCCGGTTAATACAGCGCCGCCTGAACGCAGCCCAGGCACCTTTACCGGCCAAGCGGATAACAGCCTGGTCGTCAGCGCTGAGCAACTCGAGCTGATCCTTGGCGACCCAGAGCTAACCCTGCTCGACGCCCGTGCCCTGGCACGTTTTAAAGGTGAACAGGAACCCATTGACCCGGTAGCCGGGCATATCCCTGGCGCTCAATGCGCGGCGTTTACCGACAACCTCGACCGCGATGGCCGATTCCTGCCCGCCGAACAATTGCGCGCGCGCTTCGCCGCGCTATTAGGTGAGCGCAGCGCCGAGGGCCTGGTGGCCTATTGCGGCTCCGGGGTTACCGCCTGCCATAACCTGTTTGCCCTGAGCTTGGCCGGTTACCCGCTGGCACCGCTGTATGCCGGGTCGTGGAGCGAATGGATTACCGACCCCGAGCGGCCTGTAGCCACCGGTGAATAGCTAAAAACCGGCACCGCGCACCAAAGCGTTTACGCGCCCCATGGCGACAGCGGGACCATCGCTTGGTGCGCGCAGCCAGATTCTGCGTAGGGTGTGCCGTGCGCACCAGGGGCAAACACGGTTTTTGCGGCGAAACGGCGTTTTAAGCACCTTGAGGCATATACGCAGCATGCCAACGCCTCAAATGATTTAAAAACAGCCCTTTACAGCACAATGATCTGACTATGCTTGAGCAGAAGCGGCTAACCCCGCTTCCGGTGGGGCCTTTTCGAAATTCGTACTTCCACCCGCTGCCAGACGCCAAGGCCCCCACCGGTTACCTTTTTCGAGGTTTCTATGGGCATCGCCGCTGCAGATTTATGCCAACACGTTATCCGCCCTACCCTCCTCTACTTGGATCGCCACAGCCCCTGCGCCGAATCTTTTCTGCTCTGCGCTGCCGCTTGTCAGTCCGCCCTCGGCTCAGCCTTAGATGACCAGCATGGTCACGGTTTGTACCGAATCGCCGATCTGCGTCACCAAACATTCTGGGACCAGCACTTGGCGCTCGACCCAGAACTGGCCAGCCGCGTTCGTGGCCTGGCGAGTCAGCATGCATTTCTGGCCGCCCCCCACTTGGAACTGACCGTTAATCTGCGCTACGCCACCGCCATTGCCTGGCTTATGGTCGAGGCGCAAAGCCCCAGCCTGCCTGAGGTTGACGACATAATGGGCATGGCTCAGGTGTGGCAAAAGGTCTTCCAGCCGCAGGGACGGCTGCGCGATTTTAGCCGGGCGTGGCAGCACTACGTGGCAAAGGCGCGGCAAGCCGCCTGATATTTTCCTGGAACCATCCGGCCAACGTACGCTCGTACAAGATTGCCGACGATGCCATCAGATTGCCTTAAATTGTCGGACAATTGGCCGCAAAGTTGCGTTCTTGAGCGACTGGCCAGGTTATTCAAATCCTGATAATTTCCGCCCCCCGTACAAAAATACAACAGGACCTTTGCCATGAAACACGCCTGGTTCAAGACCACCCTAGCCCTGACCATTTCTGCCGCCGCCAGCAACGCCCTCGCTGGCGGTTTTGCCCTCAACGAACAAAGCATCAGCGGCATGGGTTCGTCCTACGCTGGGCGCTCGTCGTCGGCCGATGACGCCACCACCGTTTTTGGTAACCCAGCTGGCATGTCGCGCCTCAAGCGCCAAGAAGTCAGCGTTGGCGCCGCCGCCATCGTGGCCAAAACCGATATCAAACACGCCAAAGGCTCCAGCACCGGCAGCAACGACGGCGACATGGTTCCCGAAACTGGCGTACCGATGGGCTACTACGTCAACCCAGTTAACGAGCAATGGACCTTTGGCGTCGGCGTGTACGCCCCGTTCGGCCTGATCACCGACTACGAGCGTGGCTTCCAGGGCCGCAAGTTCGGCGACTACAGCGAAGTGAAAGTGGTCACCGTGCAGCCGACCGTGAGCTTTCGCGTTAACGATCAACTGTCCGTGGGTTTCGGTCCAACCATCAACCGTATTGACGGTAAGTTGGAAAGCTCGCTGGGCAGCATCAACCCGCTGGTACCCGCAGAAAGCCGCGTGAAGATCAAAGGTGACGACACCGCCTTGGGCTACAACATCGGCGTGCTGTACGAATTCACCCCGCAAACCCGCGCCGGTGTTACGTACCACTCCAAGGTCAAATACAAGCTGGAAGGCGACACCACCGTTTCCGGCAATAACGCCGTCTATTCGGCAATCGGCGCCTACGGCAAATACGATGCGTCGCTGGACCTGACCACCCCGGAATCGGTCGACGCCTCGTTCACCCACGACATCGACGATGCCTGGACTATCTATGCCGGTAGCACCTGGACCCGTTGGAGCCGCCTGAAAGAAATCACCGTTGAAAACGAAGGTGTAACCGGCCTCGCCGCTGGCAGCCTGTCGAGCATCACCGAAGAACAGAACTGGCACGACACTTGGGGCTACGCCGTCGGTACTGCGTACAAACTCAACAAAGAGTGGACCGTGCGCGCCGGCCTGGCTTTTGACCAAAGCCCGACCAACAACGCTGACCGTTCGCCACGCATCCCGACTGGCGACCGCACTGCAGTCAGCTTTGGCGTGGGCTGGAACCCGACTGAAGACCTGACCGTCGACCTGGCCTACTCCTACCTGTGGGAAGAAGACACCAAGATCGACCAGGTGGACACCACCGGCACCAAAGGCAGCTACAGCTCCACCTACGAAAACAGCGCCCATGGTTTCGGTACTCAGGTTTCGTACCGCTTCTAAGCGC
>NZ_JBBNAH010000036.1:0-1548 GCF_037994325.1 Pseudomonas sp. | reverse complement strand
AAATACGTAAACGACACCTACGGCCATCAACTCGGCGACAAACTGCTGGTTTCGGTCGCGCAACGGGCCTTGAGCACCATTCGCCGCACCGACGTGCTGGGCCGTTTGGGTGGCGACGAGTTTATTGCCTTGGTACCGCAACTCAGCGGTAGCCGCCTGGAAAACCTTATCGAAAAAATCACCACCGCCATCGCCCAGCCGTTCGAAATAGACGGCCACACCCTGCACATCGGCGTAAGTATCGGTGTGAGTTACTTCCCTAAAGATGGTGACACCGTCGCGCAACTCATCGATACGGCCGACAAAGCCATGTATAAGGCCAAACAGGAGAAGCGAGGCGGGAAAAAAGCTGACGGCGGCTAAGCCGCCCCACGCACCATCGCTCCACTGCTCACCTGTAATAGCCCTATTTCCGGCATAAAAGGTTCTTACTGATGGTCCAAGTCAACCTCAACGCCCCGGTTGTTTTGGTACTCGCCGCCGGGCGAGCCACGCGCTTTTTCGCCTCGGGCGGGCAGGTAAATAAACTGCAGGCCAACTTGTTAGGTAGGACGGTGTTAGACCACGTACTGCGCGCAGTCGAAGCCTCCGGCCTGGCCTGGCATGTAGTGCGTTCGGCAGAGGGGCAGGGCATGGGCGACTCAATTGCCGCCGGGGTGCGCGCCACCGAGCACGCCAACGGCTGGCTGGTGCTCCCCGGTGATTTGCCGCTAATCACGTCACATAGCTTGCAGCAGGTGGCGCAAGCCTTGGCCGAACACGCCGTGGTGCTGCCGTTTTACCAGGGCCAGCAAGGCCATCCAGTGGGTTTTAATGCCGAATGTTTTACCCAACTGGCGGCGCTTACCGGAGAAAAGGGCGCGGCCAGCGTGGTGCGCTCACGGCGAGCGGACCACGTGTTACAGCTGGACCTGGATGACCTGGGCATCGTTTCGGATATCGACACCCTGGACGATTTAGCCCGCGCCGCAACCTGGCTGGCAGCCAACTCAGCGCACTAGCACAGCGCGCCTAGGGTTGGCTGCGCGCAGCAACGCTATGGGCCGACACACCGCCCGCATCTGCGTTTCGCCCACCATTTGTAGCCTCCATCTTTCGCGCCTGCCCGCCAGAGCCGACATATTTCCCGCGTGCCCCTGGCCTACAGTTGCCCGTCGCTGAATGTCAGCGACCCGGTTTGGTCGCCGGGAAGTACACGTCGAAAGCGCACGCGCCTGCTATAAGAAGTAGGCGTTTTACCGCTGCTCTATGGCGGTTGTGCGTGGGACACCTTCGGGTGTGCCGGTTTTCTTCGTGGCCGGTCGACCAACCTGCGTACAGCTGCCTCCTATTTTGCTTGGTCGCAAAGGGAGGTAGTCCTTCAACCCACGAAGAGATTTATTGTTATGAATGAGTCAAACGCTGTAACCACTCACCAACCTTTCGACCAAATGGACAGCGCACCGCTGTTTTCCGTTAACGCCGGCGTACCCATTGAAGAAGCCCTGGAACGCGCCGCCCACCTGATGCTCTACGTCGAAAAGCTCGCCGCTGCAGATGCCTTTACCG
>NZ_JBBNAH010000035.1:0-1892 GCF_037994325.1 Pseudomonas sp. | reverse complement strand
GTCGGCCATAAAGCAGAAGGTACGGACATCCAGGGTTTCCTGAATGACGTTGACGCAACGCACCAGGTGGCGGCCATTGGCCCAGGTCTGCGTGTTGACCGGGTTAAGGAAGGTGTTGGACATGATCGCTCCCGCGCCAGATATGGAAGTGCGCCGTACCGGTACGCCCGGCCAACACAACGGTGGTTGTGACTATGGCGCCGATTGTGGGCATGCGCCTAGGGGCTCACTTACCTATCTGCGACATTCACATGCTCACCGCGACCAGCCCCCAACCATAGGGGCTAGCGCGTCGGAAACGGATTCGGCCGTGTCGCCCATAGATAAGGCCCCGAATTGCCTCGACCCCACACTCCACTGCAATACAGGTCAGCTCTTGGCCAACCAGAGAGCGCTGCACAAGCGCCTTGCGTGAACACCAACCGCCATTTTCGCTGGGCGCACACCGCGATCAGCCATGAGGATTCAACGATGGACACTTCTACCCTGAGTTTGGGCGACCCACTGGAACCGGCACGCAAGGCCACCGCCGAGATGCTGCAAAACCGCGAGCGCACCTACTCGCTGCCGCAGCCGTTCTATAACGACGAGCGCCTGTTTGAAATCGATATGCAGGAGATCTTCCACAAAGAATGGTTGATCGCTGGCATGACCTGCGAGATCCCGGCCAAGGGCAACTACATCACCTTTCAATTGGGCAACAACCCGATCGTGGTGATTCGCGGCGCCGATGGCGTGGTCAATGCCTTCCATAACGTTTGCCGCCATCGCGGTTCGCGCCTGTGCACTGGCGCTAAAGGCAAGGTGGCCAAGCTTGTCTGTCCCTATCACCAGTGGACCTACGAGCTCGACGGTCGCCTGCTGTATGCCGGCACCGAAATGGGCGACGACTTCGATATGAAGAAGTTCGGCTTGAAGCCTGTGCACGTGAAAGTGGCGGGCGGTTATATCTTTGTGTCCCTGGCGGAAAACCCGCCGGCTATCGACGAGTTTCTCTCCACGTTGGCCCATTACATGGAGCCCTACGATATGGAGAACACCAAGATCGCCGTGCAAACCACGTTGATGGAAAAAGCCAACTGGAAGCTGGTGATCGAAAACAACCGCGAGTGCTACCACTGCAACGGTTCACACCCAGAACTGCTGAAAACCTTGCTGGAGTGGGACGACGTCACCGACCCACGCGCCGACCAAGCGTTTAAAGACCACGTTGCAGCATCGGCTGCTGCCTGGGATGCGGAAAAGATCCCTTACGCCCACGCCAGCTTTGGCCTGCGTAACCGCATCGTGCGCATGCCGCTGCTTAAAGGCACCGTGTCGATGACCCTGGACGGCAAACAAGGCTGCCAAAAACTGATGGGCCGGATCAAAAACCCGGACCTCGGTTCCATGCGCATCCTGCACCTGCCGCACTCGTGGAACCACTGCATGGGCGACCACATTATTGTCTTCACCGTGTGGCCGATCAGCGCCCAGGAAACCATGGTCACCACCAAATGGATCGTGCACAAAGACGCGGTTGAAGGCGTCGACTACGACCCGGCGCGTATGCGTGAAGTGTGGGACGCCACCAACGACCAAGACCGTCGTTTGGCCGAAGAAAACCAGAAAGGTATTAACTCCACCGCCTACCAGCCAGGGCCGTATTCGAAGACCTATGAGTTTGGTGTGGTGAACTTTATTGACTGGTACAGCGAGCGTTTGCTGAGCAACTTGGGCGCGGCACCTGCGGCGTATTTGCGTGGGATTAAAACCCAGTAAAGCAGCTGTAATAAGAAGCCCCCGTAGTTGATGACTATGGGGGCTTTTTTATGGTGCGGAAATCGCTGTTGCCCCCGGCCCTCTCCCCCCCGCCCTCTCCCGCTAGCAGGAGAGGGGCTAGGGGTGAGGGC
>NZ_JBBNAH010000034.1:0-1500 GCF_037994325.1 Pseudomonas sp. | reverse complement strand
CTTAAAAACCTGCGCTATGCCAAAGAATTCAGCGAAATTCCTGCGCAGCAGCGGCCATCAATTAACGATTTCGCCAAGTCCAAAAACATAACCAGTGGCAACCTACGTAGATGGATTTATTCCGATGGTCGTTGGAAAAAAGGGCCTTATGCCATCGAGGCCCTTGCCAATGCCAGCGAAACAGCGCCACGTCCCCCGGAGCTTGCCAGATCGGACTTGCCCGACACGCTGTCGCTGGCGAGCGGACGGGACGACGTTCATCAGACTGACCCTGGGTTGACTCCCCCGGTCCTTACCGGCGCTGAACACGGCATGGCAACGCCGCAGGGCACGACGGCGCGTGCCGACCAACAACTGCTTGTTGATCCGGCCGGACGGTTTAATCGAAAGTTGACTGAAACGCTCTACCGTGAATATGTCGAAAGCGATCGTTCATCTGTATTAAATTTCATCGGGTTCAAACAGTATCTTGAGTCCAAAGGATTTGTTATTCCCGAGACCATCGAGAGTTTTAACGACATACCGTACAGAGGGGTTTTGCGCGATAACCTGATGGAAGCTGCGCAGCGTTTTATGTCTTCGCCGAGAGATATGACCCTTGCGAAATTTGCCGCCAGCGAGGGAATTTCCCGGCACCAACTATCGGCACTGGTGGCCAATGATAAGAAGCCAAAAGCGCACAGTTTGAAGATGGCGACCTATCTGGAATCGCAGCGCACATCGCGTTCGGGCCAAACCCCGGCGCCTGAAACATCTGCGCCGAGTGTGAAGTCAGGTGCCTTGCCTGCGCCCACAGACCTGGAGCTGGCAATGTACTGGGCGTCTGCTGCGATAAAGGACCCTCAGATCTCATTCGAAGCCTACGCCGAAGCCAATGGCACTTCGATTGCCGCGCTAGCGAAATACGTCAATCGCGAGAAAAAACTTAACTTAAACAACCCTGAGTTGGCGGCGTTTCTGGGTAACGCAACGTCTGGGCAAACCTCGGTTTCAGCCCCACCACGACCAAGCGTTGCAACACCGGCGACAGGGCATGCAACGCCAGTTACGGGCGATGACGCTTCTTCGCAGCATGCTTCTGCGGCGGTACGCGACGCGGAGTCGGAGACTGAGGGCGACTAGCGTTACGAGCGTGTAGCCCGCAAACAATAACGCCGGGCTAGCCCGGCGTTACGTTGTTGAGGAAAGCCGATTTAGAAGTCGGCTTTTAGGGTCAGGGTGTAGTTGCGTGGGTCGCCGAATACGCTACTGGCATACAGCCAACCGATCGAGGAGTAGTAACGTTTGTCAAAAATGTTGTTGGCATTCACCGCCACGCTGTAGGTCTTATCGAACTGATAAGCGACGCGGCCATTCCAAACGCTGTATCCGCCTTGCTCGATTTTGCCTATGCCATCTGTTTCCTGGAAATTGGAGTTGTAGTTAGCGCTTTGCACCGTTCCACCGGCACCGATGCTCCACTTTTCCAGCTCGCCGGGCAATTTGTAGTCGGCCCAGATT
>NZ_JBBNAH010000033.1:0-20126 GCF_037994325.1 Pseudomonas sp. | reverse complement strand
AGCTGAAACTGATCAACATGGGTGGCGGCTTCCCGGCCAACTACATCACCCGCACCAATAGCCTGGAAACCTACGCCGAAGAAATCATCCGCTTCCTGAAAGAAGACTTCGGCGATGACCTGCCGGAAATCATTCTGGAGCCAGGCCGTTCGTTGATCGCCAACGCCGGCATCCTGGTCAGCGAAGTGGTACTGGTTGCGCGTAAATCGCGTACCGCCGTTGAGCGCTGGGTGTACGTGGACGTGGGCAAGTTCTCCGGCCTGATCGAAACCATGGACGAGTCCATCAAGTTTCCGATCTGGACCGAGAAAAAAGGCGAAATGGAAGAGGTGGTTATCGCCGGCCCAACCTGCGACAGCGCCGACATCATGTACGAGAACTACAAGTACGGCCTGCCGCTGAACCTGGCCATTGGAGACCGCCTGTACTGGCTGTCTACCGGCGCCTACACCACCAGCTACAGCGCTGTGGAATTCAACGGCTTTCCGCCGCTGAAGGCGTTCTACCTGTAAGCCTTAGCCCGCCAACGCTTGCGTTTGGCGGGCTTGTTGCCCCCGGTGCGGGTGATCGTCAGCTTGCGTACGCAACGTAATCAACTGACGGCCCCGCACATTTAATCCCCCACGCGCGAGTCGTCACTCAGGGGCGTGTGCACAAACTCCTGAAGCTCCATCTCCTCCTGCAACGCATCAATGATTGCCAGCAGATCGTCCTCGGTTGGCACACTGCTCCACGGCAAACCGGCCACCAGGGCGAAATCCTCCCCCGTCTTCGTATCGTAAACCCGCGCCGTTACCGACTGCGGCGAAACCAAAACGGCATCAAAGCCCATTGGTGCGAAGTACTCCCTTAACCGCGCACAGGCATACGCGAATGTCATCTTTGCCACGCTGGAACCTCGCGTTGAATTCATTTGAGTTCGGATCATAGCCAATGCTGGGGGAGCAGGGCGCGCTGTTCTAATACATGGCGGTTTTCCACTTAAGGTCTGCCTCTAGCACCTGAATCGATTAAGCGTGCCCCTCAGCTCGGTAGAATTTAGCAGCAGGGTGTCGCTCAACTCTCGGGCCTGCTCGGCATAGTGGGCGGCTTCGTTAGCTTGTGCCGATGCGGTGGCTAGGTTTCGGTTGATGTCTTCCACTGCCAACGACTGCTGAAAAGTGGCCTGCGCCACGGACCGCCCTTTGCTGGCGATATCTTGGAGGTAGCTGACAATCGCGCGCAGGCATTCGCCTGCCAGCATCGCCTGGTTGACGGAACGGTTGGACAGTGTGTGGGTTTCACTGATCATCGCCACTGCTTCGTTACTGCTCAGGCGCAACTCGCCGATCATGCTTTGAATCTCTGATGTGGCGTCTTGGGTACGTTGTGCGAGCAGGCGAACTTCATCGGCTACCACGGCAAACCCCCGGCCTTGCTCGCCGGCACGGGCCGCTTCGATGGCCGCGTTGAGCGCCAGCAAGTTCGTCTGTTCCGCTATCGCGCGGACGATGGCTAGCACCGAGCTGATTTTCTCGTTCTGCTCGGCCAGTGAGTGAATGGTTTTGACGCCTGTGTTTATCAGCGCGGACAGTGCGCCTATTTCGCTGAGGGTGAGTTCGACATTGCGCAGGCCCTCCAGCGCCTGGCCTTCTGCTCCGGACACTTCCTGCGCAGACTGCTCTGCGTTTTGCGCCACGTCCTGAATGCTGTAAGTGACCTCATTGAGTGCCGTGGCGATCAGGGTGAGTTGCTGGGCTTGCAGGTCGCTCTGCTCTTTGGCGGCCGTCGAGTTTCCATGGATGGTTTGAGCGGCTTTGTCGGTGGCCGTAGCCGCAACCAGCATGTCGCTGATAATGGTGCGCAGCGTTGCAGTAAACCGGTTGAAGTCAGTGGCCACCTCGGACAGCTCGTCTCTACCGTCAGTTGCCAGCAGTTTGGTGAGATCGGCATCGCCGCGGGAAATGTCAGCCATGGCCTTGACTGTGTTGCGCAAGGGGACGGCAATGCTGCGAGAAATCAGCGCGGTAATGACCACCAACAGGGCAGCGATCGCCAGGCCAATAGTGCCGATTTTAATGACCTCGGCTTTGAATTTTTCCTGAATATCATCGATGTAAACACCTGTGCCCAGAATCCAGCCCCAGGGTTCGAACAGGGTGATGTAGGAGATTTTCTCCACGGGTTGCGCGTGGCCCGGTTTGGGCCAGCTGTAGCGCACGATGCCGCTACCGTCGCGCTTGGCGACCTGCAGCATTTCGGCGTTGATGGCCACCCCGTTGGCGTCTTTCAAGCCGCTGACATCGGTGCCTTCCAGTGCCGGGTTGGTCGGGTGTAGCAGCATCTGCTGTTGCAGGTTCTGGATGAAGAAGTACTCGGTCTGGTTGTAGCGCAGGCCGCGAATCATCTCCCGCGCTTCGCGCTGCGCATCCTCGCGGCTGAGTTGCTTCTGTTCTTCAAGCTGTTGAAGACGCTTGAGAATGCCACGGGTGTTTTCCACGGCAGTCTGAATTTGGTAAACCTTGGCGTTGTATAGACCCTGCTGAACTTGCACCAGCACCAAGGCCATCAGCAGCGCGATGGCTGCCAGGGCGACGGCCAGAATCAGCCAGAGACGGCGTTCGATCGCGATGTTTCGTAGACGTAGCATAAGAGCGCTCAACTGGCGGTGAACAACGGGGTTAGGCTTGCCGCCAGGGCGGCGGCAAGCGAGCGGGAGGGGGTCAGGCGCCGTCCACGCGGTACACGCCGATCAGTACTTCGTCGTTGCTGACATCGTCGATGGTGCCGACAAAGATGTAGTCGTTCAGCCAGGCGTAGGCGCCCGGTTGGGTTTTGAAGCTGGGCTGGGTGCGGCAGTAATAGTCGGCTTCGACCAGTTCCTGGCCCTTGGCTTGTTTGGCCAGCCCGTCGGCATTGGGGCGCCAGATGCCTGGGTTGTGAATGATGATGATCTGGCCGTCATCGGTCTTCAGGCGGTACAGCGCCTCGATCAGCGTGACGCCGTCGTTACGCTCCACGGACATATCCGCGCCACCCGGTACCACGGTGCCTTTCATACCCTTGCCGACAAAGGTGCCGCCGACAATGGGGTAGTTGATACGGTGGCCGTCGGCGCCTTTGCCCATATCTTCTTCCGGGCCCAGCTTGACGTGGATCTGCATCACCAACTCGTGGTTGATACGGTTGGCTTTGGTTTCTTCTAGTTCGTCGGCATGGACGGCACCCAGGCCAAGCAGCGTGGTGATGCCGAGGACGCAGAACAGTTTTTGCGCGGTCATAAACGTCATCCCGTTGATTAGTTAAGTGGGTCGGGGCGGCAGGGTTGTTTAAGCAAGCTGTTGCACGGTGGCTGCGGTACCGGCACGTTCACGCCAGGCAGTTCACCCAGTACCAGTTGTGAGGGATGCTCCGTGTCATGCAGCAGCTTGGTGCGCGCCGCCAGGGCGTAAGTGTCAAAGCCATACCCGCCGGTGCGACCCGGTGCGTCTATCCAAATACGCACGCGCGAGCCGGCCCGAAAGGTGTGGGAAAACGGGCGGATTTCAACGCGGCCCAGCACGGCTTCGTCCGGCTCCAGTGGCATCAGGCTGTCTGGGGTGTCCAGCAACCAAGGGCGTAATGCCGTGGACTTTTCCTTGTCCAGGGCGCGGCTCGACAGGCGCAACCAACCCCGCTGCACGTAAACCTCCTGGCCATCCGGCAGCAGCTGGGTAAGGGTCACCTGCACGTCCATATCCGGCCCCAGCGGTGTGGACAACCACAGGTCGGCGCTGCCCGGACCATAGGTGACTAGGTCGCGTTTCAGCGGCGCACTCGTGTAGGCCAGACTGCCTTCTTTCCAACCGTGCTTGAGCTCGCCCCACGCGTTGTCCACCTCGTAGGTGTTCACGTCAGGGCCGGCCACTGGGTAGTTGTACTCGTCGGGTTCGCCGCTGGATTTGCCGCCCTCCACCAGGCTGCCGTTGGCGCCGATGGCAAAACGCACAGGCGTGACGGCTACTGGGTAACGATCGCGGGTTATGGTCCAGCCGGGCTTGGCTGGCTCATTCAGTTCGTGGAGGTCGTCGCGGCGTCCGCTGCTGGCGGTTTCCTGCCAGATTTCCACATGAGGCAATTGGTCGAAGCCGTTATTCTGCCCCTTCACAAAGTGGTCGAAAAACGCCTGCAGCTTTTGCCGGTAGTGCTTGGACTCGTACATGTCGTGCGGGCCGTTGCTCTGCACCAGCCAGAGTTGCTCGGGGTTGAGGGTTTCGTGGTAATAGCCTTCGCGGGCCATAACGGCTTCGTCTTGCCAAGCCTCCATGGACAATACCGGCACTTGGATTTGATCAGTGCGGTCGCGGATGCTGCGTTGCGCCGTCCACTCGTCGCGCTGCGGGTGGCGGATGATCTGGTAAGTGAGTGCGTGTTTTTTTACGTCCACTTCGTTCTGCGCCAATTGCTTGAGGCAGCGTTGGTCCTGTTCACTCGCAGCACTGGTTTTGACCGCTGCCCAGCGCTGGCTCAAGTACCAATGCCAACCGGTGACAAACTCCGGCGCTGGCACCCCTCCTGGCGCCCAGCTGTCGCTGCGGGCATCGCCCATGGCCATGCCGGGGGCGATGGCCTTGAGGCCGGCAGGGCGTTCAGAGGCCGTCATCAGTTGCGACATACCCGCCCAACTCCAACCGAACATGCCGATATTGCCGTTCGACCAGCCCTGGCTCGCGGCAAATTCCACCGCCGCGCGGCCATCTTTGCCGTAGTCCGGGCCAAGGAAATCAAAGGTGCCTTCGGAGCAACCGGTACCGCGCGCTTGCACGCCCATCACCGCATAGCCGTGCTCGAGCAATTGTTTGTCGAGGTCCACGGAAAATGTTTCGTCGTCGGCCAGGTAGGCCGCGCCGCCGATGCTGCCGCTGTCGTAACCGCTGTAGCGCAGCAGCACCGGGAATTTGCCGTCGCCCTTGGGTAACAGCACCGAATAGCGCAGCTCGGTGCCGTCGGCTGCTTTCAAGTAACCGGTAACGCGTTTTGCCCAGAAGGGCTGCCAGGTGCGCGTCGGTGCGTTGCTGACTTCTTGCCCGGGTACGTCCTGGGCCGCGTAGGCGCCCAGCGTCAGCAGCCAGACGCAGGTGCCTGCCGCCACAGCGCGGTGGAAAGTGTTTTTAGTCATGAGCGAATCCTGGAAAAGTCAGAACGTTTTCGCCACTTGGGCGATTACGGTGGCCGAGCACACATCGTCGTAGCCGTTCACCGAGGCGCATTCGGCCTGAGACAGGTCGGTGTCGATGTACGCCACGCGCCAGTTGAAGCCGAACAGCTCTTTGCTAACGCCCACTTCCCAGTCGTAGTAGCGGCTGCGCGCGGACTCATCGCGCGATACCCAGATATCGTCCTTGGCGTCGTTCACGCCGTAGCGCACGTCAAGGGTGGTTTCGTAGGGCAAGTTAAAGGCGTAACCCAGCCAGACCACGCTGCGGTCGTCGTCGTAGGGCTTCACTTCGTTGGTGTACTTCACGCCCAGCGTCGCACCGTAGGCGCCGAGGGTGCCGATCCATTCGCCGTAGTTAAATTCGCTGTCTTTGGGGTAGTCGTACGCGTAGTACGTGAGGGTGGCATTGATGTCGTCGGTGAAGTCGTGGGCGATACCGACGTAGTAGTCGTACTCGCGGCGAGTGTCGGTGCCGAAATCGACGTTGGAGGTGAACACGCCGGCGTACAATCCGCTGCTGTGAACCAGGCTGACGTCTGTCCACAATGCCGGGTCGCCCAGGGTCTGGGAGATGCCGCCGGTGCGGTAGTCGCTTAAGGCGGTGAGTGTCAGGTTTAGCGAGAAATCTTCGTTTAGTTCGACGGCCTGTGCGGGGAAAGTCAGGCAATACAACAGCCCGGCTCCCAGACCCAATCCTATTTTGCCCATGCGGCTGCGCTCCGGTTTTTATGATTGGAATGGCAGAAATGCAGTTCGATAGTTTTGTTATTTAAGTTATCTAGTTTGTGAGCGTTATGGTCGGGTGTTTGAAATGTGAGTCGGCTATAGCGCTACACGCCGCCATTCTTAAGGGGAAGGTTGTCTGGGTTCTATCCACTTTGCGCAACGTGGTGTGCACTGCTTAGGTGCAAACGTTATTGGTGTTAACTAATTTTGATGAGGGCGCGTAAAAACAGCGCCTGCCAGGCAGGCGTTTACGTAGAAGGGAGGGAGATCGAGCGGGGATGCGTTACTGGTCTTGGTACAGCTTGTTAAGCAACACCAGCAATTGGTCGCGCTCTTCGCTGCTCAGGGTGGCGGTAGCATCAATGTCGCTTTGGATAACAATGGCTTTCAGCTGCTTGAGCAGCTGCTCACCGGCCTTGCTCAGAAACAGACCATAAGCACGTTTATCCGGCAGGCTGCGCACTCGCATGGCCAGGCCGCGCTCTTCCAGCTTATTGACCATCAGCACCGCCTGCGGCGGTTCTATCGCCAGCGCTTTGGCCAGGTCGGTTTGCATCAGGCCGGGCGATTGTTCGATCACGCTCAGCGCGGTGAACTGTGCTGGGCGGATGCCGTGCTCTTCCAGCTGGCCGTTCAGGTGCTGGGTGATTTTCATCTGTACCCGGCGCATCAGGTAGCCCACCAGGTTATTTAGCGAACTGTCGAGTTTGTCGGTCGCTGCCACATCAATGGCGTCGAAGGGTGTGGCTTTTGGCGAGCGCGGCATGGGCAGTCCCGTGGTGGAAAAATGATTTTAAAGTTTAATGAGTTGTGAGGCTTGTGCACAGTAAAACGCGCTACTGGGTCGATAATTTGCAAAACTAGTTAATTGACATAACTAAATTCTCGTCATAGTCTCGCCTCACTTACCCAGATGAGGCTGCACCATGAGTACCTATGAAGGCCGTTGGCAAACCGTGAAAGTCGAAGTGGACGCGGGCATTGCCTGGGTCATTCTCAACCGTCCGCAAAAGCGCAACGCCATGAGCCCGACGCTCAATCGCGAAATGGCCGACGTGTTAGAAACCTTGGAGCAAGACGCCGATGCGCGCGTGCTGGTGTTGACCGGAGCCGGCGAAGCCTGGACCGCTGGCATGGACCTGAAGGAATACTTCCGCGAAGTGGATGCCGGCCCGGAAATCCTGCAAGAGAAAATCCGCCGCGAAGCCTCGTACTGGCAGTGGAAGCTGCTGCGCATGTACACCAAACCGACTATTGCCATGGTCAACGGCTGGTGTTTTGGTGGCGGCTTCAGCCCGCTGGTGGCCTGCGATTTGGCGATCTGCGCCGACGAAGCCACCTTTGGTCTTTCGGAAATTAACTGGGGCATTCCACCGGGCAACCTGGTGAGCAAAGCCATGGCCGACACCTGCGGCCACCGCGAATCGCTGTACTACATCATGACCGGCAAAACCTTTGGCGGGCAGAAAGCCGCGGCCATGGGCCTGGTTAACCAGAGCGTGCCATTGGCGCAGCTGCGTGAAACCGTTCTGGAGCTGGCGAACAACTTGCTGGAGAAAAACCCGGTTGTACTGCGCGCCGCAAAAATCGGCTTTAAACGTTGCCGCGAACTCACCTGGGAGCAGAACGAAGACTACCTCTACGCCAAGCTCGACCAATCGCGTTTGCTCGACACCGAAGGCGGTCGCGAAGAGGGAATGAAGCAGTTCCTCGACGACAAAAGCATCAAGCCCGGTCTGCAAGCCTACAAACGCTAAACGCCGCTATCCCACTTGCTCGAGGTGTCTATGTTCGACGTGCCGTTATTGATTGCAGGTAAAGCCCAGCCAGCCGCCGATGGCCGCACGTTCGAACGGCTTAGCCCGTTCACTGGCGAAGTGGTGTCACAGGTTGCTGCGGCGACTCTGGACGACGCTGATGCGGCTGTGGCTGCAGCCCAGGCCGCGTTTCCTGTGTGGGCCGCGTTAGCCCCCAGCGAGCGCCGGCTTCGCTTGTTAAAAGCGGCGGAGCTGATGGAGACGCGAGCTCCCGAATTTATGAGCGCAGCCATCGAAACCGGGGCGGCGGCCAACTGGTATGGCTTTAACGTGCAGTTGGCCGCCGGCATGTTGCGCGAAGCGGCGGCAATGACCACTCAGATTGTCGGTGAGGTCATTCCTTCCAACGTGCCCGGCAGTTTTGCCATGGGTCTGCGCCAGCCTTGCGGAGTGGTGTTGGGCATTGCGCCGAGGAATGACCCGGTGATTCTCGGCGTGCGCGCCTTGGCGATGCCGCTGGCGTGCGGCAATACCGTGGTGCTCAAGGCGGCGGAAGCCAGCCCGTTTACCCACCGCTTGATAGGCCAAGTGTTGCACGACGCTGGGCTGGGTGACGGGGTGGTCAATGTGATCAGCAACGCGCCGGAAGACGCGCCTGCGATCGTCGCCCGCCTCATTGCTAATCCGGTGGTGCGTCGGGTGAATTTCACCGGCTCTACCCATGTTGGGCGCATCGTTGCCGAGCACTGTGCCCGGCACTTGAAGCCGGCCTTGCTGGAACTCGGCGGCAAGGCGCCGTTGCTCGTACTGGACGATGCCGATCTGGATGCTGCCGTTGCGGCCGCGGCCTTTGGTGCGTACTTCAACCAGGGCCAAATCTGTATGTCCACCGAGCGCCTGATTGTCGATACCAAGGTGGCTGACGCCTTTGTGCGCAAGCTGGCCGCGAAGGTTGCCGAGCTGCGGGCTGGACCGGCGGACGCTACCGATGCCGTGCTGGGCTCGTTGGTCGACGCCGCTGCCGGCCAACGCATCCAGGCGCTGGTGGACGACGCGGTAGGCAATGGCGCGCGCCTGGTTGCCGGCGGTGGATTGCAGGGCAGCATCATGCAGCCGGTATTGCTCGATGGTGTGACCCACGCCATGCGCTTGTACCGCGACGAGTCGTTTGGGCCGGTGGCGGTGGTGCTGCGTGGTGAGGGTGACGAGGAGCTGCTGCGCCTGGCCAACGACTCCGAATTCGGGTTGTCGGCGGCCATTTTCAGCCGTGATGTGTCCCGTGCCCTGGCTCTGGCGCAGCGATTGGAATCGGGCATTTGCCATATCAACGGGCCCACGGTGCACGACGAAGCGCAGATGCCCTTCGGCGGTGTGAAGTCGAGTGGTTACGGCAGCTTTGGCAGCCGTGCCTCCATCGAGCATTTCACTCAGCTGCGCTGGGTCACTGTGCAAAACGGCCCCCGCCATTACCCCATCTGAAACACCCGTTCGCCATAACAAGAACAAGTTGAGCGCCTGCCCCGCGTGCGCGAGGGCCGGTGCCGAATGAGAGGAAAGGCACGTGAATGGAGAACTTGTAGCCCCCCACGCTGACCCCGTGGTGCGCTATCGCGAAGTGGCCATTGGCAGCCCTGGCGTGGAGATCACGCCGGGTGTCGACGGCACGATTTACCTGCGTCCACAGGAGCAGTTACGGCCGCTGCCAAGGCGCTTGCTGGACCGTCTGGTGCAGTGGGCCAGGGTAAAACCGCAGGCTACTTTCGCCGCCCAGCGAGGCGCCGATGGCCGTTGGGTCACCCTGAGCTACAGCGTCATGTTGGCTAACGTGCGGGCCATCGGGCAGGCGCTATTGGCGTTTGATTTGAGCGAACAGCGGCCGCTGGTTATTCTCTCCGGCAACGACCTGGAGCACCTGCAACTGGCCTTTGCCGCGCAGTATGTCGGCGTGCCGTATTGCCCGGTGTCACCGGCCTATTCGCTACTGTCTCAGGACCTGGAAAAGCTCAAGCATATTTTCGGTTTGCTACAGCCGGGCCTGGTGTTTGCTGCCGATGCGCAGCCGTTCCAGCGCGCCATCGAGGCGTTGGTGCCGAGTGATGTGCCGGTGATTTTAACCCGTGGCAGCTTGCCGGCCCGAGCTAGCCTGAGCTTCAGCCACTTGCTGGAAACCCGTAGCGTCGAGGCGGCCGACATTGCCTTCGACGCCACAGGCCCCGACACCATTGCCAAGTTCCTGTTTACCTCCGGCTCCACCAAACTGCCCAAGGCGGTACCCACCACGCAGCGCATGCTCTGTGCCAACCAGCAGATGCTGTTGCAGACGTTTCCTGAGTTCGCTCTGGAGCCGCCGGTGCTGGTGGATTGGTTGCCGTGGAACCATACGTTTGGCGGCAGCCACAATGTCGGCATCGTGCTCTACAACGGCGGCAGCCTGTATATCGATAACGGCAAAGCCACACCGCAAGGCATGGCCGAGACGCTGCGAAACCTTAAAGATATTTCCCCCACTGCCTATCTGACCGTGCCCAAGGGCTGGGAAGAACTGGTAGCTGCGCTAGAGCAGGACGGCGAGCTACGCGCGCGTTTTTACGCCAAAACCAAGCTGTTCTTTTTCGCTGCTGCGGGGTTGTCGCAAAGCATTTGGGACCGCCTGGATCGGGTCACCGAGCAGCACTGTGGGGTGCGCATTCGCATGATGGCTGGGTTGGGCATGACCGAAGCCTCGCCTTCCTGCACCTTTACCACCGGGCCGCTGTCCATGGCCGGCTATGTCGGCCTGCCGGCCCCCGGTTGCGAGATAAAACTGGTGCCGGTGGACGGCAAGCTGGAAGCGCGTTTTCGCGGCCCGCACATCATGGCTGGCTATTGGCGGGCGCCACAGCAAACGCTAGATGCGTTCGATCAGGAGGGCTTCTACCGCTCCGGTGATGCGTTGAAATTTGCCGACCCTGAGCGGCCGGAGTTGGGCTTGATGTTTGACGGGCGCATTGCCGAGGACTTCAAGCTGTCCTCAGGTGTGTTTGTCAGTGTCGGCCCGCTGCGCAACCGCGCGGTTCTAGATGGCACACCCTATGTGCAAGACGTGGTGGTGGCGGGGCCGGATCGTGAATGCCTGGGGTTGCTGGTGTTTCCGCATCTGGCTGAATGCCGGGAATTAGCGGGGTTAGCCAGTGATGCCAGCAACGCCCAGGTGCTCGCCCATGCAACGGTGCGTGCCTGGTTTAGCCAGTGGCTCAATCGGCTAAATCGTCAGGCCACTGGCAATGCCAACCGCTTGGAATGGATCGTGTTGTTGCCGACACCACCCTCCATTGACCGTGGCGAAATCACCGACAAAGGCTCAATCAACCAGCGCGCCGTCTTGCAGGCACGCGCGGCCTTGGTCGAGTCGCTGTATCGCGGACAGGCGCCGGAAGTTATTCGCTTCCAGGCCTAGCGCTGAAGCCGACCGCGCTGGTCGGCCTACAACAATAACAACGAGGTTCACATGCCCACTGACTATGCCCGGACCGACGCGTCCGTACGCACGATCGTCCTCTGTTTTATCGTCGCCATGCTTGAGGGCCTGGACCTGCAAGCCGTCGGCGTGGCCGCACCGGCCATGGCCAGCACGTTCGCATTGAGTCCGGCGGCACTCGGTTGGGTGTTTAGCGCCGGCCTGTTTGGGCTGCTCCCTGGCGCCGTGTTTGGCGGCTGGTTGGCCGACCGACTTGGCCGTAAACAGGTGCTGATTGTGGCGGTGGTGTTGTTTGGTGTGTTCTCGCTGCTGACGGCCCATAGCACCACCTACGAACAACTGCTGGCGGCACGGGCGGTGACAGGGCTTGGCATGGGCGCCGCATTGCCAATTCTGATCGCGCTGTCCTCGGAAGTGGCCAGCCCCGGTTTGCGCAATCTGGCCGTCAGCTTGACCTACTGTGGCGTACCGCTAGGCGGAGCCATCGCTGCGTTGATTGGCATGCTGTCCATTGCTGGCGACTGGCGTTTGGTGTTCTACGTCGGTGGTTTTGCGCCCTTGGTGATCGCCGCACTGCTGATTGTGTGGCTGCCAAAACCACCGGTGTTGCAAGGGCGGTCACTCGGAGTGGGCGCGGTTACCCACGAACTGCTGGGCCAGCGTCGCGGCGTTTCCACCGTGCTGCTCTGGGGCGCCTGCTTCTGCACGCTTACGGTGCTTTACATGCTGCTCAACTGGCTGCCGACGTTGCTGATCGAGCGCGGCCTGAGTCGGTTGGATACGGCGGCCATTCAGGTGCTGTTTAACGTGGGCGGGGTGGCCGGCTCCCTGTTGGCGGGGCGCTTGATGGACAAAGGCAACGCGCTGCTGGCTGTGGTGCTCGCCTATGTCGGCATGCTCGGCGCCTTGCTGGCGTTGGGCAGCGTGGCGCAGACCTACGGCCTGTACCTCGCCGGTCTGGCCGCAGGTGGCTGCGCGGTGGGCGGGCAATTGATCTTGTATGCATTGGCACCGCGGCTGTATCCGGCGCAGGTGCGTGCAACCGGCGTGGGGGTGGCCGTTGCCGTGGGGCGTTTGGGCTCCATGAGCGGGCCATTGGCGGCGGGGCAATTGTTGGCGGCGGGTGCTGGGGTCAGTGGGTTACTGCTGGCGGTCTCGCCGCTGGTGGCCATTGCTGCCTGCAGCGCGGCCGTGCTGTTACGCCGTACGGCCTGAGGTGATTTTGGTGCGCGCAGCGCACCCTACGAGCGACACCATCCTCGGCTCCACTGGCTTCGACTGAGGATGGCTTTTACCGCGCAACGTTCCTAACCCCGTTGCGCGGTATTTTTTTGTCCGCTGGTAGCAACCAGCTTGCGAGCGCCTACGGGAGCGGGAAATAAAAAATCGAGGCGTTAGCATCGATTTTTTTGGGGCGGGCAAGGGCACAGTCAACAGGTTGTGCCCGGTGCAACGGGGCTTACAACCCGGCCATCTTGTACACGCTGATCAACACTTCATGCTCGCTCACCCCGTCGATGGTGCCGACAAAGATGTAGTCGTTCATCCACGCATGTTTACCCGGTTGGGTCTTGAATGCGGGAACGGTGCGGCAATAGAAGTCGGTTTCTTTCATGTCTTTGAGTTCCAGGCCTTTGGCTTTTTTGGCCAGGCCGGATTCGTTCAGGCGCCAGATGCCGGCGTTGTCGATGATGATGATTTCGCCGTCATCGGTTTTCAGCCGGTACAGGGCGTTGATGCGCGTCACGCCGTCTTCGCGCATCACTGACATGTCGGCGCCGCCAGGCACCACGGTGCCTTTCATAGGTTTACCGTCGATGTCTTTACCCACAAAGGTGCCGCCGGCGATGGGGTAGTTCAGGCGTAAACCATCGGGGCCTTTGCCCATTTCTTCCCGTGCGCCGAGTTGCACGTTGATTTGCAAAACCAGGTCGTCGGTCAGACGGTTGGGGATCTTCTCCTTCAGCTCGTTGGCCTGGGCTGGAGGCAACCAGGCTGTAGCCATGGTCAGGCAGAGAGCGCTGAATAGGCCAAGGGTGTTGCGGCGGGTGTTTAGTACATTCATTAGTGCAGTCCTCGAATCTCAATGGAGAGCCACCCACGCCAAGCGAGGGTGGCGTTGCGTTAATGCATCAGAGCGGGCGGCTGAAGGCCGACAGCGGGTTGTGGCGGCAGGGCTGCTTGAGCAGCGTGTCGCAGGCTGGCAGCGCCTGCGGTACGGTTACGCCGGTCAGCTCGCCCAGTACCAGGCGCGAGTGGTGCTGCGCATCGTGGTACACACTGTTGCGGCTCTGCAGCGAGTAGTAGGCGAAGCCATAGCCGCCAGTGCGCGAAGGTGTGTCGATCCAGATGCGCAGCTTGGAGCCTTTGCGGAACGGATGGGAGAACGGCGGAATTTCCACGCGGCCCAGGGCTGGTACGTTCGGCAGCATCGGCTGGATGGCATCCGGCTCGTCGACCAGCCAGGGGCGCAGTTCGGTGGATTTGCTGTCATCCAGTTTGCGGTTGGACATGCGCAGCCAGCCACGCTGGACGAAGACTTCCTTGTCGTCCGGGCGCACCTCGGTGATGGTCACCTGCACGTCCGCATCGGGCGCCAGGAAGGTGGACAGCCAGATATCTGCGCTGGCAGTGCCGTAACTGAGGAAGTCACGCTCAAAGGGCGCGCTGGTATAGGCCAGGCTGCCCTGTTTCCACAGCGGGTGCTGCCAGCCCCAGGCGTTGTCCTTGAGGTAGGTGTTCACGTCCGGGCCGGGGATCGGATAGAGGTAGGCGTCCGGTTTGCCGCTGCCTTGACCACCCTCGATCAGCTCGCCGTCTTCGCCCAAGGCGAAACTCACCGGCTTGACCGCGAGCGGGTACTGGTCGCGCTCGATGGTCCAGCCAGGGTGCGCCGTCTCGTTCGGTTGGTGGCGACCTTCGCGCACATCAGCCACCGTCTCTTGCCAGATTTCCAGACGCTTGGCGCTCTCGAAACCGTTCTGCTCACCTTTCACGAAATGGTCGAGGAAGGGATACAGCTTCTCTTTGCGAAAGTGCTCCGACTCGTAGAGGTTGTGGCCGCCGCTGGACTGCACCATCCACAACAGTTTCGGGTCAAGGCGTTCCTGGTAGTAGCCTTCGCGGGCCAGTACGGCTTCGTCCTGCCAGCTCTGCATGGACAGCACCGGCACCTGCACCTCGTTGGCACGATTGCGCGGCTCGCGTTGCTTGGTCCACTCATCGCGCAGCGGGTGGCGAATCAGGTTGTACATCAGCGAGGAGCTGACCACTTTCGCCTTGTTCGCTTCAACCTGGGCCAGGCAGCGTTGGTCTTTCTCTGTTTCGGCGCTGGCCTTGACCGCGTCCCAGCGCATGTCGACGAACCAGTGCCAGGTCGTGGTGAACTCTTGGTTGGGCACGCCACCCGGGGCCCAGCTGTCGCTACGCGGGTCACCGAGGATCATGCCTGGAGCAATGGCCTTGAGCCCTTTGGGGCGTTCGGTGGCGGTCATCAGCTGCGACATGCCGGCCCAGGACCAGCCGAACATACCGACACTACCGTTGGACCAACTCTGCTGCGCGGCAAACTCCACGGCGCTGCGACCATCGGTACCGTACTGTGGCCCGAGGAAGTCGAAGGTGCCCTGTGAGCAGCCGGTGCCACGGGCCTGTACGCCCATCACGGCGTAGCCGCGCTCGACCAGGTCCTTGTCCATCGCGACGGAGAAGGTCTCGTTGTCGGCCAGGTATGCCGAGCCACCGATGCTGCCGGAGTCGTAGCCGCTGTAGCGGATCAAGACTGGAAATTTGCCTTCGCCCTTGGGCAGCAGTACCGAGTAGCGCAACTCGGTGCCATCGGCTGCGGTGATATAGCCGGTAACGCGCTTGCCCCAGAAGGCCTGGAAGCTGCGATCGGCAGGCGGCGGACCTTCCATCGGTGGTTGGGTGTTACAGCCGGCCATCAGCAACGCTGCGCAGAGGGCGCTTAGGCCAAGGGCATGCTTGATAGGGGGGATCTGCATAACTGAACCTCAGTATTGGCTAGGTATTTTCTAGGTCTGGATGGCAGAAATGTCTGCCGCTACAAGTCAGAAATTCTTCATTGCCGAGAACACCACGGTGGCCTGGCAGTCGCCGCCCTTGCCGAAGTTGTTCTGGCACTCGGCCTTGGACAGGTCGGTGTCGATGTAGGCGGCCTTCCATTCCAAGTCCCACATGCGCTTGGTCAGGGATACGCCCCAGTCGCTGTAGCCACTACGGGTTTTGCCACTGCCCGAGCGCCAGGCATTTTCGTCAGGCGTCCAGGTGTGGCCGTAGCGCACGTTGAGTTTGGTCGCATAGGGCAGGTAGAAGTCGTATTCAGCCCAGCCGATGGTGCGGTGCGGGTCACGCTCAGGAATGAGGCCTGGCAGTTGTACCCATGGCGGGATCTGGCCGGCGGCCTGGGCGGCGTGTGCAGCAGCGATGTCCTTGTTGGCGTCGTCGATCGGCTTGGGAGTCTGCAGGTCCCAGGCGTACTTCACGCCGACGGTGGCCTGGCGGTAGCTGAGGGTGCCGATAAGCTCATCGAAGTTGATCCAGCTATCGCCGGGGTATTCGTAGCGGATGTAGGTCAGCGAGAAACGAGTGTCCTCGGTGATCGGCCGGCCAATGCCGACGTAGTAGCCCATCTCGCGGTTGGCCTCGGTGTCCATGTCGACGGATACACCGTAGGCGCCTAAGAACAGGCCGCTCGGCTTGTGCACCAGGGTCGCGTTGCCTTGGTAGACGGGGGCACCGCCCATGTTCAGCGAGAGACCTCCAACGCGCCAGTCGCTGGCGATACCGAGGTTGATGTCCAGCATGGTTTCCGGGGTCAGGTCGATGGCCTGAGCGGATAGGGAGAGGGCGAGCAGGCTGCTGGCCAACCCCCGGGTTGCAATCTTGTTCATGTACTTCTGCTCCATTGTTCTGATTTATTTGGCAGAGAAGAGGTCGATCTGCATTTCTTGTTATTTGCCTGCTCACTTTTCCGGGCGTGACAAGGCCCTGGCTCGTACGGAGTCGAACCGAAAAGTGGCTGAGGCTTGGTGTTGTCAGGTGCGGGTGAGGTGGTTGGCTAGAACGATTCTGGGTGTGCGTGGTTCTCCTTGCTGGGTTAGTCGACTCGGTAGCACTCGATCCATACCGCGTGCTCGGCGGGATAGGTGATGACACCCAGGAACAGGCGTTGTGTCAGCCACTGGTAGCGCGGGCTGTCGGTGGTGAACTGCGGCGCGCAGCGGCAGCGGTATTCGCTCTGCGGTATTGGCCACTGGTTGTCTGCCAGACGCTGACCTTCCTCGGTAAGCGTCAGCAGTCCGCAGTTGCGTACCCCAATCACCGCACCGTCGTCACAGTGCAATTGGTAATTGGCGTCCAGCACCCCCGTGCCGTCGTTGCGCTCCAGGTAGTAATCCGCACCGCCAGCGGGCACTACGCCTTCCAGACCGGGACCTGCGAAACGGCCGCCCAGAATCGGGTAGTCAATGCGCTCGCCCTGCTCGGTGCGGCCCCTGCTAATACCTGGGCCAATTCGCACGCTCAGGTACATGGCCAATTGCAGCGCCGGCTCAGGCATCGGAGCGGATCCTGTTCCATAGCCGAGTCAGCAACCGTTGCGCAGCCAGTTTCGGCGGCTCGATCTGGAACAGCAGATGGCGGTCAGCTTCCGGTACAAACAGGTTTTTCTCGGTCAACAGTTCGGGGTTGATAAGCGGCGTGCTGGCCGGGTTAGGGTTGGGGTAGCCGATCTGATTGGTGATGCGTGCAATCACTTCGGGCTGCAGCAGGTAGTCGATAAAGGCGTGCGCTTGTTTGATGTTTTTCGCACCCGCCGGTATGACCATATCGTCCGACCATTGCAGCGTGCCCTGGCGCGGCAAAGCCATGCGAATGTCGATGCCATTGTTGGCCGCCAGCGCCATATTGCGCGCGGCAAGCATGCCGCCGGACCAGCCGAGCGCTACGCAGATATCGCCATTGGCCAGGTCTTGTGGATACTTTGCCGAGTTGAAATAGCGCACGTAGGGACGGATGCCTTTCAGCAGCGTTTCGGCTTTGGCGTAGTCATCCGGGTTGGTACTGCTGGGGTTCAGGCCCAGGTAGTGCAGGGCGATGGGCACCACTTCGTCGGGGCTGTCGAGTATGGCCACGCCGCATTGGCTGAGCTTGGCAATGTTCTCGGGTTTGAACAGCAGGTCGTAGTCGCGCATGTCGACGTCTTTGCCTAACACGGCTTCGACCTTGGCCTTGTTGTAGCCCAACAAGGTGCTGCCCCACAGGTACGGCACGGCGTAACGATTGCCTGGATCGAGCTGTTGGCGTTGGGCCATAAAGGCTGGGTCCAGCTGATTCCAGTGCGGCAACTGCTGGCGGTCCATTGGCTGCAACGCCTTGGCGCTGATCAGATTGGGCACCTGGCTGCTGCTGGGGAACGCCACATCGTAGCCGGCTGAACCGGTGAGCAGTTTGGCTTCCAGGGTTTGCGGGCTGTCGAAAACGTCGTAGAGCACGTTGATGCCGGTCTGGGCTTTGAAATCTTCCAGTACGTCTTTGGGCAGGTACTCGATCCAGTTGTAGATACGCAGGTCGCCACCGATCTTTTCGGCGTGGGCAGCGATGCTGGCGCCTGTTAGCAGCAACCCGATTGCGCAGGTTTTCAGCACGTGGTTCATAACAGCTCCGGTGAGAGGTAGTTAGATGTGGCTGGCCAGGGAACGCACCAAGCGCAAGGTATCGATATCCAGGACGCTCTCGGCAATCGGCAGCGATGACTGCTTGACGATGACCACCTGCTGGGCGAAGTCGATATACAAGATCTGCCCATGGATCCCCACCCCTAACAAGGCTTCGCCGGGGTACACGTACCACTGGCTTTTGTAGGTAGCGCCGGGGCTCCACTGGGCGAAGATGTCGTTGGCGGCGTAAATAGCCGGATCGCCGCCCTGCAGGACGGAATCGATGGCCGTGCTGGGGATCAATTGTTCGCCCTGTGCCTGACCTTTTGCTAGCAGCATGCAGCCAAAGCGCGCCATGTCGCGCAAGGTGGCGTTGAAGCCGGCACCGGCCACATTGCGGCCCCAAGGGTCGGCTACAAAAAAGCCATCGCGCTCGCAGCCCAGGCCCTGCCACACCTTGCGCAGATGCTCGGCGCAACTGCGCCCACTGGCTCGCTCCATCACCCAGGCCAGCGCCTCGGTGGTGGCGGTGACGTAGTGGAAGAAGCCGCCGTGCTCGCCGCTTTTGCGCGTGGCCGGCAGGTACTCGTACAGCGACTGGCTGGCCGCGATGCCCGGTGGCGGTGGCAACAAACCACAGGCGTAACCGAACTGCGAGCTGCCGGACAACGGGTCGTCATAGACCTCGTCGTAGTCGATGGCCACCGCCATATCCAACAGCTGGCGCACCGTTGCGTCACCGAAGGCACTGCCGGCCAGTTCGGCTACGTAATCGCTGGCCAACGCGGTTTCGTTCAGCTCGCCACTGCCCACCATTGCCTCGGCCAAGACGCCGATCAGCGATTTAGTCACCGAAAACATGATGTGGCGTTTATGCGCTTGGTGGCCGTTGAAGTAGAGCTCTTGCAGCACTGCACCGTTTTTCATTACCAGCCAGCCATCGGTGCAGCTCGCGGCCAGGTGGTGCTGCATGCTGACGCTATGGCCCGCGGCGCTGGTGAAGCTGAAGTCGGTCAAACGCTTGGCAGCAATTGCCAGCGGTGCACTTGGCTTCGCCCCGCGCTCCACGCTAATGCTTGGACGGATGCGTCCCAGGTTATGAAAGGCCCAGCGGTTGTGCGGCGGGCTCATAAAGTTATGCCAGGTAACCCGATGCTCGGCGGCAGGCGGGAAACCCTGCATTAGCGCGGGCGTGGGTTCTGCACCGTCTTCATAAGCGCTCTGCAAGGCCTGAGCAAACTCGCTATTCATTAGGCATGTCTCGTTGTTGGCGATGACATGTTTTATTCATATAAAAACTTATAGTCAACTAAAAGAATTGACCTTGATCTAAAATTGCCTAGAATCAGCGACTTATCTGGGTGCCCAGGAGGGCTTGGCGTGAGTGGATTAAGGCAGCGGCAAAAGGAACAGCGCAGGGAGGCGATAGTCACGGCGGCGCTTGGGCTTTTTGAAACACAGGGCTTCGCCGCCACCACTGTCGAGCAAATCGCGGTACAGGCCGAAGTTTCGACACCGACGGTGTTCAACTACTTCGGCAGCAAACAGGAAATTCTTCTGGCCTTGGTCGAGCACGCCGACAAGCAAGCCATCCTCGACGCCCGCTCGCAGATCCCCGACTTCGATAACGCCGTGGACGCCATGTGCCATCTCGAGTCGTTGATCGTGCGCCACGAGCTGAGCGTGTTGCCGCCGGCCATTTGGCGGGAGCTGTTACCCATCAGCATGCTCACCGCGCCGCCGGAACAGGTCTCCACCCTTAACGCCGGCCTGGTCGGCGAAATCGCCGGCCTGCTGCGTGAACTGCAAGACCGAAACATGCTGAGCACCACCGTGGATGTCGACTTCGTCGCCTACTTTCTCAACGACTACAGCTCCATGTTGTTTATGCGCCTGGTGCAAGCCGACGTGCCCGATCTCGATGGCCACGCACAACGCATCCGCCAACTTACCCAAACACTATTTGACGGTCTGAAGCCGTAACCCGAGTGCTGCGGACGTTTCCACCCCGAACACGTCCGCTACACACGCCACGCGAGGGGCGTTCTTACCGCCCAGCCTGCTTGCCACGATTTGTGAGTGTCGTAGTGAGGGGCTGGGCGGATTTTTAGGTGCGCATGTGCGGCCTGGTAGCTTCTGGCGATAGATACGCGATTATTGCCGTGCCAACCGCATGACCAGTCGGGGATAGAACGGCGTGGCTTGAAGAACCGGGGGTTATTAGAAACGCTGTGATGGTTGGCGACTAACTGACGGTTGTCGAACGCTCTCTGTCGATGCTCGAGGCAGAAAAGAGCAACGCTTAGTATCCGTATCCTCATTCCCGCGAC
>NZ_JBBNAH010000032.1:0-1106 GCF_037994325.1 Pseudomonas sp. | reverse complement strand
CGGGGACCCAGGTATACGGACCTTACGGATTACTGCTGACCTGGCCCTTCAAGCTCGGCCAATAATCTTCCAGGTGCAGATTGATCAATGCCTGGTTGGTAAAGCGCGTATCGAACGACTTGCTCAGGTCCACTTCTTCGCGCACCAGTTTGTTTTCAAAGGCATAGTGCGACAGCGCCTGATAATGAGCCTTGAGCTGTGCGTCGCTCTTCGGCGCCCAGCGCTCTTTCCAGGCGACCGGGTCACCTTGGTCGTCGCGGCGCAGCACGCTTTCAGCGGTGCCGGCTTTGGAGGACAAGGTGTAATAGGCATCGCGGTTTTGTTCCTGGGAAATCCACCAGGCCGCTTTTACCCAAGCCGTGGCCAGCAGTTGGGTGACGTCCGGGTAGTGCTCGATAAAGGTGTCAGTGCCCCATAGGTCCGAGACCAACCGCCAGGAGTTATCGCCTTGTTTGGTGGACCAGATGATTTTGCCGACACCTTTGTCTTCCAGGGCATAGGCATCGTTGAGCAATACCGCGGCATCGACCTTGCCAGCCGATACTGCAGCGGCGCCTACCTGTGGATTGAGGTTGGCGATTTTGAAGTCGGCCAGGCTCAGGTTTTGGCTGGCGAGGAAGTTGGTAAACGCGAACTCCCACGGGCGACCGCGGTGCAGGGCCACGCGTTTGCCTTTGAGGTCTTCGATGCTTTTTGCCTCGGAGCCCGCCGGCACCACCAGATACACGTTGTTGCCGCTACCGCCGGGCACGATCAGCTTGCCCGGCACGCCGCCGGCGCCGCCGATCACCGAGGGCAAATCGCCGCGTACGGCAAAGTCGATGCTGTTATTGGTAAAGCCTTCATTAATCTGCGGACCGGCGCCGGCATGGGGCAGGGCGATCCACTCCAGTTTTACCCCTTGTTTGGCCAGTTCCTGCTCCAGCCAACCTTCCTCAATAACTCGCCCAGCAATGCCACCAAAGGTCGGTTTGCCACCTTGGGTAAAGGCCACGATGGCGATTTTTACCGTGCTGGGGTGTTCGGCCGCCGCCACGCCCAGGCTAAAGGCCAAGGTGGCGAGCGCTGCCAGGCTGTTACGCCAAATTCTGTTCATGTGCTTCTCC
>NZ_JBBNAH010000031.1:0-1235 GCF_037994325.1 Pseudomonas sp. | reverse complement strand
GCCAATTGCTGCCGGTGTTGAAATTTAACAACAGATCTACAGCCATGGTTGCAATCAGTGGTGTTGTATTTTTAACTGTTATTTTTTTTATTCAATATTTTAAGGGCGAACATTCGCTTTACGCCTTCAAGGCGAAACGCGATGCAGCTTATGATAAATACTGCGCTGTGGCTGGGCAGACCGTTTACAAAGTCATTGATGAGCCAGTCTACGGTTTGTTTTTTGATCCTAATTATAGGGTGCAAATAAGCGGCGCCGCCTCTGCCTCACAAAGTACCTTCAGTTCCGGTGGATATTCGATTCAAAATGGATGGGGGCCGGAACAGTTTTATGAAGAAAACAATACTCGATTTGTAACCGGAGTCTCTACCGGTGATAGGGCGCCATTCCTGCGTCACAACAAGGATGGAAAAAAAGAGATCACTCTGGAAGTCGAGCAGCTGAAAAGCGATTACGTAGTTAAAACTACGATTTTTGATTTGCCACGTGAGCTACAACTGTACGCAGGCGAAATTGAAGTCAAAGATCTTCGGGATGGCGCGGTACTTGCGACAGCCACATACGTTTTTGATCAGATTGAACGACGTTATTGCGGGTATTCAGAGCGCAATAGCTTTGGCACACAGCAGGTTATTAACACGGTTTTTCCAAAATTCAGGAGGTGACTTCCAGGCGACCTTTCAAATGTTTATGACGGATATCTGGGGCTGGTCTCGTAGCGTCAGTGTTATTTCTGAGTTATTCGTGAATCTCACGAGAAGCCTCTCATGAGGTTTTTAGCCCGTCCTAATCATGTAGGAAAATTCGAAGCAAACCCTCGGATATTCTGCACGCCCAGTGTCCACACGCTATTCTCCCGCCCTGACACGTCCGGATTGGCGAAAAGGTACCCGCAGATGAATGACCTCCCTGAAAACGAAAAGCAGATTGCCCTGTCGGTCATTCGAGAAATGACCAAGTCGCGGCGCAGCATGCAGGATATTCAGGATGCGGCAGATGAGGTGCTACGGGTGTATCGCAAGGTGACGGCGCCGAAAACGCCTAACCGGGTGTGGCGGCTGTGCCAGCGGTTGTTGCTGCCGTTTGGTAATAACTGAGCGGGGGCGAGCGGTGCATAGGTGTTTCGGGGCGTTCTCGCGACTTGCGCAGTGGTGCGCACAGCACAACCCCCCCGCGAACCTAGCGCGCCTTATAAACGAACGCTGTTTGCTCTTGATCTCGTAGGGTGTGCTCCG
>NZ_JBBNAH010000030.1:0-5172 GCF_037994325.1 Pseudomonas sp. | reverse complement strand
ATTTGGTGATTCAAACGGATGATTTAAAAGGGCTTTTTTAGCAATCATTCGTATCGATGGTTACTATCGCGCCCTTTCACTTCTGCAAGAAATCTCAGTGAGTACCATAGGCTCCGTACCCACTTTTAAGCCCCCGCAAGGAGCCCCAAAATGAAAAACCAAGTATTCGCTAGCCTGATTCTGGCCAGCCTTTCCGCCAGTGTATTTGCTCTTCCTTCTGACCAGCCACAGTTCACCTTTGGCGGCCAATTCGTCCACTCGTCCATGGTCGCAGAAGATGGTGCAGATCGTACCGGCGCTAACCGTGTAGCCGAAGGTGGTGCAGATCGTACTGGCGCTAACCGTGTAGCCGAAGGTGGTGCCGACCGTACTGGTGCCAACCGTGTGGCTTGATGTTCTGCGTTACCTCACATAAAAAACCCGGCCAATTCAGCCGGGTTTTTTTATGGGTAATGTATTTGCACCGTTGCGCTAACCCTCCAGGCACTCACTAAACAGCCGCTGCACCGGCAGGTTGCGCTGGCTATGACGCAGCAGCAGGATCAGTTCGCGGTGAAAGGTCAGTTCGCCCAGCTCGATAATTCGCACCCGCGCGCCATGTTCAACCCACAGGCCCGCCAGCGGAATCAGCGACACACCCAGCCCGCACTCAACCATCTTCACAATGCCGTCCAGCTCATCCAGCTCCAGCGCCACATTCACTTCCAGTCGCTGCTCGCGCAGAAAGCGGCTCACCAGTCGGCCTCCAAATGAAGTGCGGTCGTAGCGCACCAACGGATGGTCGCGTAGCAATTGCAGCGGGTCCTCGCCGGCCAGGTGGTGCGGCACGATTAATACAAACGGCTCCTGGCGCAGCACCTGGGTATGCAATTCCTTGGGCAACGCAAAAGGCGGACGAATCAGAATGGCGACATCCAGCTCCCCCGCATCCACTTGGCTTAGCAGGTTCAGGGAAACGCCCGGCACCAATTTAGGCTCCACCCTCGGCGCCGCTTGTCGTAAGCGCAACAGGGCGGCGGGCAATAAACCCGTTTGTACACTGGCAATAGCGCCTATTTTCAGCTCACCGCTGCACTCGCTTGCGCTATCGGCGGTGCCCATGCGGCTGAAAATGTCGAGCATCTCTCGTGCCATCGGCAACGCGCGTTCGCCCGCAGCATTAAGGATGGCCTGGCGTCCTGTGCGATCGAATAGCTGCTGGCCCAAGGCGTTTTCCAGGTTACGAATCTGTGCGCTGATGGCCGATTGCGTCAGGCCGATGTGCATGCCTGCCGCAGCAAAGGTGCCGTAACGTGCCACGGCAATAAAAGTCTTGAGTTCACGAAGCATGCAGGCGCCATCGGTAGGGAATTGATCGAAATAATTTGAGCTCGGCGCAAAAAGTAACGTCTTTTAATCAATAAATACAGGGCTAGAATCGGTTCACCGTGTTTAATCCGAGACGTCTTTATGAGCATTTCTCCGTTTCATCTGGCTATTCCTGTGTTCGATCTCGCCGCCGCTCGCGCTTTCTATGGCGACGTATTTGGTCTCAACGAAGGCCGTTCTAGCGAGCACTGGGTGGATTTTGATTTTTTCGGCCACCAGTTAGTCATTCACGAACACCCGAAAACCTCCTCCCAGGAACAGGCACACACCAATGCCGTTGACGGTCATGATGTACCGGTGCCGCACTTTGGCGTAGTGCTGGGTTGGGCAGAGTGGGAAGCCTTGGCGCAGCGCCTGCAGGGGCTAGGGACCCGGTTTGTGATCGAGCCTTACGTGCGTTTCAAAGGCCAAGTCGGCGAGCAGGCCACCATGTTTCTCTTCGATCCTTGCGGCAACGCCTTGGAGTTCAAGGCCTTTAAGGATATGAGCCAGCTGTTTGCCAAATAGCCGGGCAGGGCGCCTTCGGCTATCCTTGGCGCCCTCGATTTTCAGCCAGGACCATGCCCATGAAAGCGCAACTCGTAGAACTGATCAGCAAAATAAGTTCGGGGTGCATGGGCGCCGAGGAAATCGAAAAAATCGCCGATGAAGCGGCGCAAGCCTACGCTGACCCTGCCGCCTTTCTCGCGGCCAATCCGGATATCAACTACGACGACACCTTTCCTATCCCCCTGGGTGAATGGGTTGTGGTCGGCAGCTTGCCGGAGACCGTGTTGTTTCAGGCCGACACCTACGCTGACCTGCTGCAACAGATCATCGACTCCTTCGGCAAAGAAGTGACCTTCAATATCAAGCCCAAGCAGCTATTGAAGACTGAGCCACTGACCGCCATGAACCGCATTCAAGTGCAGCTCAGCGCCTTGAGTCCGGAAACCAAGGGCTATGTGCTGGTGGACTTTAGTCAGCCGCTAGACGATGAGATGCAGGCGGTGTTGGTGTACACCACTGATCTTGAGCGGGTGTTGCAGCTAAGTGCGGAAGTCGGCATTGCTGCGGCCGGTTCGTACGAAGCATTGCGCGTCGCCGTACACATTTAAGGTTTACCAGATTCTGTCGGAGGCCGTGCGCACCCGGGCGATTGTCGATAGGTCGCCTGGTACGCAAAGCACATCCTACGCAGTAATCAGGTTTAGCTGAGCAACAACCAAGCCCCAGCGCCTGCCGAGGCCGCGCCAGCAATACGCACCAGCGGCGCAGCGGCAACCGGTAATGCTCGCACTAGCGCATAACCTGCGGCGTGCAGCGCAGCGGTGGCAGCAACAAAGCCAACAGCGTAACCCCAAGGGCTGGCCAGCGCTGGCAACTCCAGGCCGTGGGCAACGCCATGGGCCAAGGCGAACAGCGCGGTCAAGCCAACCGCTAAAAACACTGGCGGGCGCACAGCCACTGCCACCAGCAGGCCCAGGGCCAGTACCGACGCCGCAATCCCGGTCTCCATAAACGGCAGTTGCAGCCCTTCAAAGCCGAGCAAACCACCCAGCAACATGGTGCCGACAAAGGTCACTGGCAGTGCCCAGCGGACGGCGCCTTTTTGTTGGGCGGCCCATAGACCGACGGCGAGCATGGCCAGTAAGTGATCCATGCCGGTAATGGGGTGGGCAATGCCGGCGAGCATGCCGGACGAGTCGTGCCCAGGGTGGGCAAAGGCCACGGCAGGGGAGAGGAACAGCGCCAGGCTGAACAAGGCTTTACGCAGTTTCATGGAAGCTCCTTTTAAACAGTGCAAACGATCAGGCTGCGGTGAGCAGGCCCTGTTTTTCGATAAAGGCGATGATTTCATCCAGGCCTTGGCCGACTTTCTGGTTGCTGAATACAAAGGGTTTATCGCCGCGCATCTTCTTGGTGTCGCGCTCCATTACTTCCAGCGACGCACCGACCATTGGCGCCAAGTCGACCTTGTTGATCACCAGCAAGTCAGATTTGCAGATGCCGGGGCCGCCTTTGCGCGGCAGCTTGTCCCCGGCCGAGACGTCGATGACGTACAGGGTCAGGTCAGACAGTTCCGGGCTAAACGTCGCCGACAGGTTGTCGCCGCCCGACTCCACGATGATCAGGTCCAGCCCAGGAAAGCGGCGGTTGAGCTGGTCGACAGCTTCGAGGTTGATCGAGGCATCTTCACGGATCGCGGTATGTGGGCAGCCGCCGGTTTCCACACCGATGATGCGTTCCGGCGCCAAGGCCTCGTTACGCACGAGAAATTGCGCATCTTCCTGGGTGTAAATGTCGTTGGTGACCACTGCCAGGTTGTAGCGATCGCGCAGGGCCAGGCACAGGGCCAGAGTCAGTGCGGTTTTGCCGGAGCCGACCGGGCCACCGATACCGACACGTAGAGGTTGGCTGTTCATGGTTGCATGTTCCTTTTCGTGTGCATGTTCAAGAGCGGAATAAGCGGCTGTACTGGCGCTCGTGCGCCATGCTGGCCAAGGCCAGGCCAAAAGCAGCGCTGCCCCAGTGCTCGGGTGTGTGGTGCTCAGCCTGCTGTTGCGCTTGTTGCAGCAGCGGTAACAGCTGGGAAGTCAGGCGCTGCGCGGCTTGCTGGCCCAGCGGCAGGGTTTTCATCAGTACCGCCAGTTGGTTCTCTAGCCAGCCCCACAGCCAGGCAGCCAGGGCGTCGGCAGGTTGGATGGCCCACGCGCGCGCGGCCAACGCCCACATCAGCGCGAGACCGGGTTCGCTCACGTTGCTGAGAAAGGCGCGGGCGTCGTCGTCCAGTTCCGGTAAACCTTCCAGCAATTGCTTGAGCGAGTAGCCCATTTGCCGGCTTTCCTGCTGCAACTCGCGGGTTTCGCGGCTGGCGCGGTGTTGCTCGGCAAGCGCCGCCAACGCTTGCCAATCGCCGACAGCGGCGGCATTGCAATGGGCCAGTAGCAACGGTGCTTCGAAGCGGGCCAGGTTGAGCAACAGTTGATCGGCAATCCAACGCTGGGCCGTTTGCGGGTCGCTCACCACCTCGCGCTCCACCGCCATTTCCAAGCCCTGGGAATAGCTGTAACCGCCAATCGGCAATTGCGGGCTGGCCAGGCGCATCAGCGCCCAGGCAGGGCTAAGCGCGCTCAAGCTCACGTACGCACACCAAACTGGTGCAGGCGCGGCGCGTAACTGAATTCTTCATCGCCAGCATGGGAGTGGTGATGGCCGCCGCCATAGGCGCCTTGCTCGGGCTGGTAGGGCGCGTCGATCAATTCCACCGTAGCGCCCAACTGCTCCAGCATGGCTTGCAGCACATAGTCTTCCGGCAGGCGCAGCCAGCCATCGCCCAGTTGCAGGGCAACATGGCGGTTACCGAGGTGGTAGGCCGCGCGGGTCAGTTCGAAGGGGTTGGCGCAGGTTACGTGAATCAAGCGCTCGGGGCTGGCGCTAACGCGAACCACGCGGCCATCTTGCGCTTGGAGAAATTCACCGTCGTGCAGCGCCGGCTGACCGCGTTCGAGGAACAGGCCGACGTCTTCGCCCGTCACGGTGAAACAGCGCAAGCGGCTTTTACTGCGGGCGGCAAAGCTCAGGTGTAATTCGGCGTCCCAGCTCTGTTGTGGCGGGATACGGGAATGGATGACCAACATAAAGGTGTACCGGCAGATTCAATAACTGGTGCAGAGCAAGTGCGGTGCCAAGGCGGGCAGGGGTAGTGCTGAAGCGGCCTACACGCTTAAGGGATAAAAACTGGGGCATTGGTCAGGTTTTATTTGGTGCGCGGTGCGCGCAGGTGCACCTCTTTGGTGCTTTGATCTTCGTTGGCTTCGTCCC
>NZ_JBBNAH010000029.1:0-19895 GCF_037994325.1 Pseudomonas sp. | reverse complement strand
CTACCATATCGCGCGCCGGTTTGCTTCGCTCGACCACATCAGCGGCGGGCGCGCGGGCTGGAATATCGTCACCACCTCCAATCCCGACGCGGCGTTGAACTTCGGGCTCACGGAGCACATGGAGCACGGCGACCGCTATGCGCGGGCGCGCGAGTTCTACGATGTGGTCACCGGCCTGTGGGACAGCTGGGCCGACGATGCCTTTACGCTGAATAAAAGCAGCGGCCAATGGCTGGATGTGGCACGTATGCACGTCCTTAATCACCGTGGCCGCCATTTCCAAGTACAAGGCCCGCTAAACGCGCCAAGGCCGGTGCAAGGCTGGCCCGTCATCGCCCAAGCCGGTTCCTCTGAATCGGGCCGCGAACTGGCTGCCCGTAGCGCCGAACTGGTGTTTACCGCGCAGCAAACCTTAAGCGAAGCCCGCGCTTTTTATACCGACTTGCACCAGCGCCTGGACCGCTATGGCCGCGCGCCGGACTCGCTAAAAATCTTCCCCGGCGTATCGCCCATCGTCGGTCGTAGCGCCAGCGAAGCCGAAGAAAAACATGAGCAATTGCTGGAACTGGTCGAGCCGCAGTCCGCGTTAAAACAACTGAGTTTTCTCCTCGACCTGGGCATCGACCTCGCCGCCTTGCCACTGGATGCGCCGGTACCCTTGCCCACGCAAACGCCGGGCACCGAACGGCACAAAAGCCGCCAACAACTGGTGCTCGACCTGATCCACCGCGAACGGCCCACCGTAGGGCAATTGCTGCGCACCCTCGGTGCGGGTGGCCATCGGTTGTTGGTGGGCACACCGACACAGATCGTCGACGAACTCGCCGCCTGGTATTACGAAGGCGCCGCCGACGGCTTCAATATTCTGTTTACCCATTTGCCCGGTGGCGTGGATGACTTCGTTGAACTCGTTGTGCCCGAGCTGCAACGCCAAGGCCTGTTTCGCCAACAGTACGAAGGCGCGACCTTACGGGAAAACCTTGGGTTGAGAAGGGTGGCTAACCGGTTTTTTCCTGAGTGACCGCGTAATGGTGCGCACAGCACACCCTACGGTTTGTGGTTTGCGCGGCGCGGCGCGACAACGCTCGTAGGGTGTGCTGCGCGCACCAAGCGATCTAACGGTTAACGAGCCTCTTAGCCCAATTCCAACCAAATCGGCGCATGGTCGGAGGGCTTTTCCATGCCGCGCAGGTCGTAGTCGATGCCGGCGTCTTTGATGCGCGCTTGCAATGGCGCGCTGGCGAGGATGACGTCGATACGCAGGCCGCGTTTGGGCTCGTCTTCAAAGCCGCGGCTGCGGTAGTCGAACCAGCTGAAGCGGTCGTTCACTTCCGGGTGCAGGTGGCGGAAGCTGTCGACCAGGCCCCAGCTTTTCAGGGTGGCTAGCCATTCGCGCTCTTCCGGCAAGAAGCTGCACTTGCCGGTTTTCAGCCAGCGTTTGCGGTTCTCTTCGCCAATGCCGATGTCGATGTCTTGCGGGGAAATATTGATATCACCCATCACCACCACTGCCTGCTCGGGGCTGAACTGGTTGGTGAGCAAGGTTTGCAGGTCGGCGTAAAAGCGCTGTTTAGCGGGGAATTTGGTGGGGTGGTCGCGGCTTTCGCCTTGGGGGAAGTAGCCGTTCATCACGGTGACCGGCTGGCCGTTTTCATCGGCAAAGGTGCCGTAGATAAAACGCCGCTGGGCCTCTTCTTCATCGCCGGGAAAGCCTTTGTGCAGTTCCAACGGCGCCTGGCGCGACAGCAACGCTACGCCGTAGTGGCCTTTCTGCCCGTGCCAGTGCACCTGGTAGCCGAGGGCTTGGATTTCAGCAAAAGGGAATTGCTCGTCGGCGACTTTGGTTTCTTGCAGACCGATCACATCTGGCTGGTGTTTTTCGATCAGTGCCGCCAATTGATGGGGGCGGGCGCGCAGGCCGTTGATGTTGAAGGAGACGATCTTCATGGGCGGCGGATCCTAAACAGACAGACGAGAAAGCCTGCGATGCTAGCCGATGCCTGGCGATGCGGCCAGTGAAGGTAGCGATGCAGCACTGCGTTTGCAGGGATCACCTGGTGCGCGCAGCACACCCTACGTGTGGCGGGGTGGCGGCCTGGCTGCTAACGTGAGGTCGGTCCGTATAACAATAAAAGCCGCCGTCTGGTCCCCAGCATGGCAGGCAACCGAGGTTACCGTGCATGCCGACGTCCTTTGCCATTCCCGCTGCTGAAATGCGCTTGCTCGATAGCAGCTTTGTTCGTGAAGCGCGCTCCCTGCTGTACCACGCTTATCGCCATGAGCCGACCTTTGCTTACCTCTTTGAATCCGAGCGCCCCGGCTACGACCAGCGCGTGCGCGCCACGGTGCGCGAACTGGTGAATCGGCATTTCCTTGAAGATCTGCCCGCCATCGGCCTGGTGATCAACGACCGCTTGGTGGCCCTGGCCCTTATCGCACCGCCGCAGCGCCGTCTGGATATCACCGAAAGTTGGAGCTGGCGTTTGCGTATGTTGCTGACCACCGGCCTGCGCTGCACCAAACGCTATCTGCAGTACCACGATGCCGTACTCGCCTGCCTGCCACCTGGGCCTTATCACGTGCTGCCGCTGCTGGGTGTGCACCCGGAATTTCAGGGCAAACACCTGGGCGAACAGTTGCTGGAAGCGCTGCATAACTGGTGCGCTGAGGACGAGTCTTCCCTGGGGGTGGTGCTCGACACCGGGAACCCGCGTTATCTCGACTTCTATAAACGCCAGGGTTACGAGGAAATTGGCGAAGTAGCGGTAGGACCGATTCGCGAGCACGTGTTTTTCCACGCCAACCCCCAGCAGGTGGCGCGCGCCAGCGCCTGAGTGGGGGCGGCTGACCGCTCTGGAATGCCGCACCACCCGTGTTAGCATCCGGCCCCATGACTTTTTACCGAACAGCTGGGCTGGCTTTGCTGCTGTGGTTCACCAGCACGGCAGCCCTCGCTCAGACGCAATTAAGCGTGCGTATCAAACCGGCCAATGCGCCGCTCAAGGCCAATGTCATCGGCTATGTCGGTGACCTCGGCGAGCGCGATGAAGCGGCGTTGCAACGCTTCAGTCGCGGCGCCGAGTTACAGGCGCGCAAGGCGGTGGAGGCGCTGGGTTATTACCAGGCGCAGATCGATACCGAGGTCACCCATAACAGCAAAGGCCCGCGCCTGATTATTAGCATTGATCCGGGCGAGCCGGTGCACCTGCGTAATGTCACCGTGCGCATCGACGGCCCCGCCGCACAATTGCCAGCCTTCCGCGTGCCGAAAAGCACGCAGCTCACCGCCGCTGCGGTGCTGAATCATGGCCACTACGAAGACGCCAAACGCCTGATCCAGAACCAGGCCTCGCGCTACGGCTTTTTCAGCGGGCGCTTTACCAGTCAGCGTTTGGCCATCGACCCGCAGGCCGGGGTGGCGGATGTTGAACTGATCTACGCCAGCGGTCCGCGTTATTACTTTGGCTCCAGCCAATTCACCGGCGACGAAACCTTTGATGAGCAATTGCTGCAACGTATGGTGCCGTTTAAACCGGGCACCGCGTATGACGCCGACCTGATCGCCAAGCTCTACCAAAACCTGCAAGGCAGCGGCTATTTCGAAAGCGTGCGGGTTGATGCCGCGCCGACCCAAGCCAGCGGCGAGCAGATTCCAGTAAAGATTGAGCTGATCACCCGCAAGCCTCGGACCATGGGCGTTGGCGTGGGCTTCTCCACCGACGTCGGGCCGCGCGCCAAACTCAACTGGACCCGTCATTGGCTAAACCCCGAGGGCCATAGCTGGGGCACGGAAATGGAGCTGTCGGCGCCCAGGCAAAACGTCGGCGTGTTTTATGACATTCCTGGCAACCCGCCACTCACCGATAAAACCCGCCTGGCTGCCGGCTACCAGTATGAAGAACTGGCCAATACCGACAGCCTGAGCCGCCTGCTCACTGTTGGCCCCGAGTGGCATAGCAAGCTCGACAGCGGCTGGCAGCAGGTGTTGTCGGTCAAGCTGCAGCGCGAGGAGTATCGCCTGGGCAACGACAGTGGCCTAAGCACCTTGCTGATGCCCGGGGCGAGTTATTCCTACCTGCACAGCGACAACGCCATCGACCCCCGCAACGGCTACCGCCTGCAATTTGAAGGCTCGGTGGCCAAGGATGGGCTGGTCTCCGATAGCAACCTGGTTTACGGCACGGTGTTGGCCAAGGGCCTGACCACGCTATGGGACAAGCACCGTTTTCTTGGGCGGTTGCAGTTTGGCGGTAGCCTGACCGACGACTACAAAGCCGTGCCGCCGTCGCTGCGCTTTTTTGCCGGCGGCGACCAGAGCGTGCGCGGCTACGACTACCAATCGCTGTCGCCGGAAAACGACCGGGGCGACCGCATCGGTGGCCGCTACCTGGTGGCCGGCAGCGTCGAGTACCAATATTCCTTTGCCGAGCGCTGGCGTTGGGCGGCGTTTGTCGACCAGGGCAATTCCTTCCAAAACCTGGAAATTCCCACGTTGAAAACCGGCGTGGGTATGGGCATTCGCTGGATCTCGCCAGTGGGGCCGATCCGCCTGGATCTGGCCCATGCGCTGGACGATGACGGCGGCGTGCGCCTGCACTTTTCCATGGGGCCAGAGCTATGACCTGGCTTAAGCGTGTTGCCCTAGGGCTGTTGGCATTGCTGCTGGTTCTGCTACTGGCCGTAACCGTGCTGCTCGGCACCGGGGCCGGCAGCCGCTGGCTGTTGGCGCAGGTGCCGGGATTGCAGGTGCAGGCGTTTAACGGGCACTTGGGCGGGGCGTGGAGCGCTGACAGCCTGGTGTGGCAGCAAGCCGATGATCAGGTGGCGTTGACCGACGTGCGCTTTGACTGGTCGCCATCCTGCTTACTTAAGCTGACGCTGTGCCTGGACCAGGTGCATGCCGGGCAACTCAACCTGCAATTTGCCGCCAGCGCTAGCGCCGATAACGCGCCGCTAAGCCTGCCCGATCTCCAACTGCCGCTGGCCGTGCAACTGGGCGATATTCAACTCGGCAGCATTGTCTACAACGGCGCTGAGCAGGCCAGTCAGCTGGATGTATTGGCGCACTGGACAGCGGCGGGGTTGGCCATCGAGCGCCTGCAAGGCAGCAGCAATGGCGTGACGTTGGACGTACACGGTTTGCTTACTCCGCAAGGCCAGTGGCCGCTCAACCTTGAGGGCCGCGTGCAACTGCCGGCGCCGGAGCAAAAGCCCTGGCAGTTGGCGCTGCACGTGCAGGGCGATTTGCTTAACAGCCTGGCCGTAACAGCGCAGAGCAGCGGTTACCTGAATGCACAGCTACAAGGCCATGTGCAGCCGCTGGCCGAAGGCTTGCCGGCGCAGGTACAGGTGACGGCCGAGCAATTTTTAGCCAGTGCCGAGGTGCCGGAGCTGCACGCCATTGAACTCAGCGCGGCGGGCACCTTGACGGCAGGCTACCAAGTCAACGGCAGCGCCGGGCTGGCGGCGCAGGGCGGTGATATACCGCTGACCTTGGCCGGGTTGGTGACGGCCAGTGGCGCGGATATTCAGGCCCTGACCTTGCAGCCCGAAGAGCAGCAGCACATTACCCTTAGCGGTACGTTGGACTGGCAACACGCCTTGAGCGCCGACGCCCAATTCACCTGGCTGGATTTCCCCTGGCGCCGCCTGTTGCCGGATGTGCAAGAGCCAGCCGTAAGCCTGCATCAGCTCACCGGCCAAGTGCATTATCAAGACGGCAACTACCTCGGTAACTTTGCCGCCGAGCTTGATGGCCCGGCCGGCGCGTTCAGTGTCAGCAGCCCGGTCAGTGGCGACCTCAGCCAAGTGCACCTGGTCAGCCTGCTGCTGCAAGCCGGGCAGGGCAAGGCCGAAGGGCAAGTGACGATTGGCTTTGCCGATGGCCTCAACTGGGACAGCCGCCTGCAACTGAGCCAGCTCAATCCGGCCTACTGGCTGGCGGAATTACCCGGCACCCTTGGTGGCACCTTGCGCAGCCAGGGCGAGTACCGCGAGCAATTAAAACTGAATGCCGACCTGGAATTGACCGGCCGCCTGCGTGGCCAACCGGCGCTGTTGCAAGTTAACGCCGCTGGCGCCGGTGAACGCTGGCAGGTGGATAAACTCGACGTGCGCTTGGGCGATAACCGGGTGACGGGGCAGGCCACGTTGGAGCAGCGGTTGGCCGGGCAGCTGAGCATCGCCATGCCGCGTTTGGGCCAACTGTGGCCGCAGTTGGTTGGGCAGTTGCAAGGCCAAGTAAACCTGGCCGGCAGCCTGCAAGCGCCGCAGGGGCAGTTGAAATTGCAAGGCACGCAGCTCGGCTATCAACAGCAAAAGCTGGCGACCCTCGACGTGGCAGCAAGCCTGGATGGTGCACAACGCGGCACGTTGGAGCTGACCGGTACTGGCATTAAAAACGGCGACACCGACCTCGGCCGCCTGCACCTGCAAGGCAACGGCAATCGCCAGCAGCAACGGCTGAGCCTTGATCTGGATGGCCCCAAGCTCAAGCTGGAGCTGGCCGCCGATGGCAGCCTGGCGCCAGACTTCGACTGGCGCGGACGCATTGCCAGCGGCGAGGTGCAAAGTGCCGGGCAGGTGTGGCGCTTGCAGCAGGCGGCGCCGTTGCAGCGCTTGGCCAACGGCCAACTCACCCTCGGCGCACATTGCTGGCAGAGCGGGGCGGCAAGCTTGTGTGGCGATGATCAGCGCTTGTTGCCGGAACCACGTTTGCGCTGGCGCCTGCGCGATTTCCCGATGCAAACCCTGGCGCAGTGGTGGCCGGCAGACTTCGCCTGGCAAGGGCAACTGAATGCCGACTTCAAACTCGACCTGCCCGCCAACGGCCCCAGCGGCGATATTCGCCTGGACCTGGGCAGCGGCAACTTGCGTGTGCGCGAAAACGGCCAGTGGCTGGATCTGCCCTATGACCGCTTTAGCCTGGTAAGCCAATTGCGCCCGCAACGGGTCGACTCGCAGTTGGACTTTCATGGGCCGAAATTGGGCCAACTGACCTTGAACGCGCAACTCGATCCACGGCCGGCGAGTAAACCCCTCTCCGGCACCTTTAATTTGGCTGGGCTCGACCTGAGCGTGGCGCGGCCGTTTGTGCCGATGGTGGAACGCCTAACCGGGCACTTGAACGGCAGCGGCACCTTGGCGGGCGGTTTGTTGGCACCGCAAATTAACGGCCGATTGCTGGTCAGGGACGGCGAGGTAGCGGGCAGCGAATTGCCGGTCAGCGTGCAAGGCTTGCAGGCCGAAGCCTTGATCGTGGGCGAGCGCCTGCAATTGACCAGCAACTGGCACAGCGGTGAAGCGGGCGAGGGTAGCTTGAGTGGGCAATTGGCCTGGGCCAATGGTTTGGACGTTGACCTGCATGTCGTCGGTAGCCGTCTGCCGGTGGTGGTTGAGCCCTATGCCAATCTGGAAGTGCATCCGGACTTGAATGTACGTCTGGTCGATGAGCGTTTGTCGATAAAGGGCAAGGTGCAGGTGCCGCGCGGCAAAATCGAAATTCGCCAGTTACCGCCGTCCACCGTGCAGGTTTCCGGCGATGCCCAAGTGGTCGGTGCCCACGACCCCGAAGCGCGGCAGGCGCAGCCGATGGCCATGGATATCGACATCAGCGTTGGCGCCGAAAAAGATCAACCGCCGCTGACCTTTAATGGCTTTGGCTTGAGTGCCGAACTGGCGGGGCAACTGCATATGGGCGACAACCTCGACACCCGAGGTGAGCTAACCCTGAACAAAGGCCGCTACCGCGCCTACGGCCAGCGCCTGACCATGCGCCGCGCGCGGTTGCTGTTTGCCGGGCCGATTGATCAGCCGTATCTGGACGTTGAAGCGATTCGCCAGGTCGATAGCGTCACTGCCGGTTTACGTATCAGCGGCAACGCCGAACAACCGACCACCACGGTGTTTTCCGAACCGGCCATGAGCCAACAGCAGGCGCTGTCTTACCTGGTGCTGGGGCGCCCAGCCAGCAGCGGCAGTGGCGACAACAATATGCTTGCCGAAGCGGCGCTGGGCTTGGGCTTGATGGGCAGCTCAGGGGTGACCAGCGAAATGGCCCAGCGCTTGGGCATCAGCGATTTTCAGCTGGACACCGGCGGTACCGGCGCGCAAACCAGCGTGGTGGCCAGCGGTAATCTTTCGGAGCGCTTAAGCCTGCGTTATGGCGTGGGCGTGTTTGAGCCGGCGAGCACCATTGCCCTGCGTTATGAATTGAGCAAACGGGTGTACGTGGAAGCGGCCAGTGGTTTGGCCAGCTCGTTGGATATTTTCTACAAACGCGATTTTTAAATCGTGGAGCGTGCAGATATCGCTTGGTGCGCACAGCACACCCTACGAGCGGACGGTGTTTGCTTTGCATAATCCGGTCATTCCCGCGTCATGCCTTTCGTGGTTAACTCGTTGCCCCTCACCATTCAACAAAAAAGGATCCAGTTCATGGCCCAAGTAACCCTGCGAGGCAACCCGATTCAAGTCACTGGCGAGCTGCCGCAAGCTGGCCAGAAAGCTCCGGCGTTCAGCCTGGTTGGCGCTGATCTGAGCGATGTCACCCTGGCCAGCCTGGCCGGCAAACGCAAAGTGCTGAACATTTTCCCAAGCGTTGATACCCCAACCTGCGCCACCTCGGTACGCAAGTTCAACGCTGAAACAAGCAACCTGGCCAACACCGTGGTGCTGTGCATTTCCGCCGACCTGCCGTTCGCCCAAGCGCGTTTCTGCGGCGCCGAAGGCCTGCAAAACGTGGTCAATCTGTCGACCATGCGCGGTGCTGAGTTCCTCAAAGACTACGGCGTTGCCATCGCCAACGGCCCACTGGCTGGCGTTGCTGCCCGCGCCGTTGTCGTGCTGGATGAAAACGACAAGGTGCTGCACAGCGAGCTGGTCGCCGAGATCGGTTCCGAGCCGAATTACGAAGCGGCAACTGCTGTTCTGAAGTAAACACTTAAGCAACACCCGGTAATACTTGAACGGCCTGTTTAGACAGGCCGTTTTCATTTGTGGGTCAATTGCTTAGGAAAAGGTCAGAGATAGGTAAAAAGCCGGTAAAGAGGCTTTCCGTCAGACGTTTCAGTGCTTATCGTGCGGGCTCGAATTTCGCAATCGATGATGCCCATGACCTTTCGTACCCTTCGCCCTTGGTTGATCACTGCCGCTGCCTTCGCTGGTGTGGTGTTGTTGGTTATCTGGTTGTCTGCTGAAAAAAGCACTGGCGGCCCTGAAGGCAAGGTGCGCGGACGCCCGGGCATGGGCCCACCTGGCGCAGCGGCGGGTATGACCGTTAGCGTGGCCAAGGTGCAGCGCAGTGACCTTGATGTGCATTATCACGCCTTGGGCACGGTAACTGCGTTTGCCACGGTCAACGTCAAACCACGGGTCAATGGCGAACTGGTCAAGGTGCTGTTTACCGAAGGCCAGGAAGTGAAGGCCGGCGATCTGCTCGCTGTGGTCGACCCACGCCCGTACCGCGCCGCCCTGGCTCAAGCCGAAGGCACCTTGCAGCAAAACCAGGCGCAGTTGAAAAACGCGCAGATCGACTTGGACCGCTACAAAGGCTTGTACGCCGAAGACTCCATCGCCAAGCAAACCCTGGACACCCAGGCCGCGCTGCTGAACCAATACCAAGGCACGCTGAAAACCAACCAGGGCCAGGTCGACGACGCCAAGCTCAACCTGGCCTTTACCGAAGTGCGCGCGCCGATTAGCGGCCGCTTGGGCTTGCGCCAGGTCGACGTCGGTAACCTGGTCACTTCCAGCGACACCACGCCCTTGGTGGTGATTACCCAGGTCAAACCGATTGCCGTGGTGTTCAGTTTGCCGCAGCAACAGCTGGGCACCGTCGCCGCGCAAATCAACCAAGCCAAAGCCTTGCCGGTGGAAGCCCTGGACCGCAATAAAGATGTAACCCTGGCCACCGGCGAGTTGATCACCCTGGACAACCAGATCGACACCACCACCGGCACGGTCAAGCTCAAAGCCAAGTTCGAAAACGCCGACCGCTCCTTGTTTCCCAACCAGTTCGTCAACGTGCGCCTGCTCGCCGAAACCCTGCACGACGTGCTGCTGATTCCGGCCAACGCCGTGCAGCGTGGTAACGATGGCACCTACGTTTACGTGTTGGGTGAGGGCGATAAAGTGCTGCAACGCAGCGTTACCCTCGGCACCAGCGAAGGTGAGCGGGTGGTGGTGGAGAAGGGCCTGAACGTCGACGAGCAGGTGGTGGTGGAAGGCACCGACCGCCTGCGTGATGGCATGGCCGTGCGTGTGGCGGCGCCGGAACAGGTGAAAAAAGAAGTCAGCGAAGAAACCGGGCAAAAGCCCTTTGGCCAAGGTGATGCCGCGCCACAAGGCAAGGACGGAGCCGCGCAATGAACCCGTCGCGCCCGTTTATTCTGCGGCCGGTAGCGACCACGCTGTTGATGGTGGCGATTCTACTGTCGGGGATTATCGCCTACCGCTTTCTGCCGATCTCGGCGCTGCCGGAAGTGGATTACCCGACCATTCAAGTGGTCACCTCGTACCCCGGCGCCAGCCCGGAAATCATGACGTCGTCGGTCACCGCGCCGCTGGAAAACCAGCTGGGGCAGATCGCCGGCCTGAATGAAATGTCCTCCAGTAGCTCCGGTGGTTCCTCGGTGATCACCCTGCAATTCACCCTGGAGAGCAACCTCGATGTGGTGGAGCAGGAAGTACAGGCGGCGATCAATAGCGCCAGCAGCCTGCTGCCCAATGACCTGCCGTACCAACCGTCGTACAGCAAAGTAAACCCGGCCGATGCGCCGATTCTGACCTTGGCGATCACCTCCAGTAACTTGCCGCTGCCGCAGGTTCAGGACCTGGTGGACACGCGCCTGGCGCAGAAAATTTCGCAAATCTCCGGCGTTGGTTTGGTCAGCATCAGCGGCGGCCAGCGCCCAGCGGTGCGCATTCGCGCTAACCCGTCGGCGCTGGCGGCGGCGGGGCTAAACCTCGACACACTGCGCACCACGGTTTCCAACAACAACCTCAATGGCCCCAAAGGCAGTTTCGACGGCCCCACCCGTGCCTCGACCCTGGATGCCAACGACCAACTGAAATCCGCCTCGGCTTATCGCGAGCTGATCGTTGCCTACCAAAACGGCGCACCGCTGCGCCTGAAGGATGTCGCCAGCGTTGACGACGCCGCCGAGAACACCCGCCTGGCCGCCTGGGCCAATGAAACGCCAGCGGTGGTGCTGAATATTCAGCGCCAACCGGGTGCCAACGTGATCAAGGTGGTCGACAGCATCAAAGCCATGCTGCCGCAATTGCAGGCCAGCCTGCCGGGCAGTTTGGATGTGCAGGTGCTCACCGACCGCACCACCACCATTCGCGCCTCGGTAAGCGATGTGCAGTTTGAACTGGTGCTGGCCATTGCCTTGGTGGTGATGGTGACCTTTCTGTTCCTGCGCAGTTTTTCCGCCACGCTGATTCCCAGTTTGGCCGTACCGCTGTCGCTGATCGGCACCTTTGGCGTGATGTATTTAGCGGGGTTTTCGGTCAACAACTTGTCGCTGATGGCGCTGACCATCGCCACTGGTTTTGTGGTGGACGATGCCATCGTTATGGTGGAAAACATCAGCCGTTATCTGGAGGAGGGCGATACGCCGCTGGAGGCTGCGCTGAAAGGCTCCAAGCAGATTGGCTTCACCATTATTTCCCTGACCTTTTCGCTGATCGCCGTACTGATTCCGCTGCTGTTTATGGGCGATGTAGCGGGGCGCTTGTTCCGTGAATTTGCCATCACCCTGGCGGTGGCGATTTTGATCTCCGGCGTGGTGTCGCTGACCCTGACGCCGATGCTCTGCGCCAAATTGCTCAAGCATATTCCCGAAGAAAAACACGGCCCATTTGCCCGCGCCGCTGGCCGGGTGATTGAGCGCTTGATCGCCGCCTATGGCCGTGCCCTGCGTGTGGTGTTGCGCCATCAGCCGCTGACGTTGCTGGTGGCCTTGGGCACCCTGGTGCTCACCGCTGTGCTCTACACCTTTATGCCCAAAGGCTTCTTTCCGGTGCAGGACACCGGCGTGATTCAGGCGATTGCCGAAGCGCCGCAGTCTATTTCGTTTAAAGCCATGGCCGCACGTCAGCAAGAGCTGTCCAAAGCCGTGCTGAGTGACCCGGCGGTGGCCAGCCTCAGCTCGTATATTGGCGTGGACGGCAGCAACGCCACGCTAAACACCGGGCGCATGCTGATCAACCTCAAGCCCCATAGCGAGCGCGATGTCAGCGCCAGCGAAGTGATCCGCCGCCTGCAGCCAGAGCTGGATAAAATCTCCGGTATTCGTATGTACCTGCAACCGGTGCAAGACCTGACCATTGAAGACCGCGTGGCGCGCACCCAATACCAATTCACCCTGCAAGACTCCGACCCCGATGTTTTGGCCAAGTGGGTGCCGCTGCTGGTGGAGCGCTTGCAGCAATTGCCGGAACTGGCGGACGTGGCCAGCGACTGGCAAGACAAAGGCCTGCAAGCCTTCGTCAATATCGACCGCGATGCCGCCTCGCGTTTGGGCGTGTCGTTGGCCGATGTCGACAGCGCGCTGTACAACGCCTTTGGCCAACGGCTGATTTCCACCATCTTTACCCAGGCCACCCAATACCGCGTGGTGCTGGAAGTGGCGCCGCAATTCCAACTGGGGCCACAGTCGCTGGAAAACCTCTACGTCAGCAGCAGCGAGGGCACCCAGGTGCGCTTGTCGTCGCTGGCGAGTATTGAAGAGCGCAATACGCTGCTGGCGATCAACCATATCTCGCAGTTCCCGGCCGCGACGTTGTCGTTCAACCTGGCACCCAATGTGTCGCTAAGCGCGGCGGTAGAAGCGATTCGTGCGGTGGAGCAGGACATGCAACTGCCTGTTGGCGTGCAGACTAGCTTCCGCGGTGCTGCGCTGGCGTTTGAAACCTCGCTGTCGAGCACCTTGCTGCTGATTCTGGCGGCGGTGGTGACCATGTATATCGTGCTGGGCATTCTCTACGAGAGCTTTATCCACCCGGTGACCATCCTTTCCACCTTGCCCTCGGCGGGTGTCGGCGCGCTGCTGGCGTTGATGGTGGCGGGGGAGGAGATCGGCATCGTGGCGATCATCGGCATCATCCTGCTGATCGGCATTGTGAAAAAGAACGCGATCATGATGATCGACTTCGCCCTGGATGCTGAACGCAACCAAGGCATGAACGCGGCGGATGCGATTTACCAAGCATGCTTGCTGCGCTTTCGGCCGATTTTGATGACCACCTTGGCCGCGTTGCTCGGTGCCTTGCCGCTGATGCTGGCGGCCGGCGCCGGGGCGGAATTGCGCCGGCCGTTGGGGATTGCCATGGTCGGTGGCTTGCTACTGAGCCAGGTGTTAACGCTGTTTACCACGCCCGTTATTTACCTCGCGTTTGATCGTATGGCCGGGCGTTGGAATGCGTGGCGTAAGAAGCGTGGGTTGGATATGTCGGTGCAGTCATGATGAATTGCGTGGCGGCTTGCCCTCACCCCCAGCCCCTCTCCCGCAAGCGGGCGAGGGGAGCCCAGCGTGTCTTGGCGGCCACCTCCGTCCGTCCCCTCGCCCCCTTGGGGGAGAGGGCTAGGGTGAGGGGGATGCGGGCGACGCCGATCTCCGCCGCAGAGCGCCCTCACCCCAACCCTCTCCCGCAAGCGGGAGAGGGAGCTGATCGCGGTTTTGCAGGAAAAACGGTGGTCTGTTCATGAGCATCTCCACCCCCTTTATCCGTCGCCCAGTCGCCACCACGCTGCTCACGCTGGCGCTGCTCTTGGCCGGCTGGCTGTCGTTCAACCTGCTGCCGGTAGCGCCGCTGCCGTCGGTAGATTTCCCGACCATTATGATCAGCGCCTCGCTCCCCGGCGCCAGCCCGGAAACCATGGCCTCGTCCGTGGCCACGCCGTTGGAACGCGCCTTGGGCCGCATCGCGGGCATCACCGAAATGACCTCCAGCAGCTCGCTGGGCTCAACCACGGTGATTGTGCAGTTCTCCCTGGAGAAGGACATCGACGGCGCCGCCCGCGAGGTGCAGGCGGCGATCAACGCGGCCAGCAGCCTGCTGCCCAGCGGCATGCCGAGTTTGCCGTCGTACCGCAAGGCCAATCCCTCGGATATGCCGGTGATGGTCCTCACCCTCACTTCCGAGAGCTACACCCGTGGCGAGATGTACGATATGGCCTCGACCCTGGTGTCGCCACGTCTGGCCCAGGTGAAAGGCATTGGCCAAGTCAGCATCGGCGGTAGCTCGCTGCCGGCCGTGCGCGTCGACCTCAACCCGGATGCCTTAAACAAATACGGCATCTCGCTGGACAGCGTGCGCACGGCGATTGCCAACACCAACTCCAATGGCCCCAAAGGCTCGATCGACGGCGACAAGTACCAGTGGCAAGTGGACGCCAACGACCAACTGCGCAAGGCCAGCGAATACCTGCCGGTGATCGTTCACTACAACGCCGAAACCGGTGCGGCGGTGCGCTTGGGCGATGTCGCACAAGTCAGCAATGCGGTGGAGGACGTGCGTAACGCTGGCTTCTCTGGCGCTAACCCGGCGGTGCTGCTGATCGTTACCCGCCAGCCGGGGGCCAATATTATTGAAGCCACCGACGCCATCCACGCGCTGCTGCCGGAGATGCAGGAGCTGATTGGCCCCAAGGTCAAACTGTCGGTGATGGACGACCGCAGCCCGAGCATTCGCGCCTCGTTGGATGAGGCGGAAATCACCCTGGTGATCTCCGTGCTGCTGGTGATTCTGGTCGTCTATATGTTCCTGCGCAGCCCGCGCGCCACGCTGATTCCCGCCTTGGCGGTGCCGGTGTCGCTGGTGGGCACCTTTGCGGTGATGTACCTGTGTGATTTCTCCCTGAATAACCTGTCGCTAATGGCGCTGATCGTTGCCACCGGCTTTGTGGTGGACGACGCCATTGTGGTGGTGGAGAACATTGCGCGGCGTATCGAGGAGGGTGAGTCACCGCTAGAGGCATCGATTCATGGCGCCCGCGAAGTGGGCTTTACCGTGCTGTCGATGACCCTGTCATTGGTGGCGGTGTTTATCCCCATCCTGCTCATGGGCGGGATTATGGGCCGGCTGTTTCGCGAGTTTTCCGTGACCTTGTCGGCGGCGATTCTGGTCTCGCTGCTGGTGTCGCTGACCCTCACGCCCATGCTCTGCGCCCGCCTGCTAAAAGCCCGTGGCAGCGAGCCGCATAAGGAAAAACCGAAAGCGGAGAGCAAGTTCTTCCTCAACCTCATGGCCCGTTACAAGGCCAGCCTGGAGTGGGCCCTGGCGCACTCGCGGTTGATGGTCGTGATTATGCTCGGCTGCATCGTGCTCAACCTGTACCTGTTTGTGGTGGTGCCCAAGGGCTTTTTACCGGCGCAGGATTCCGGGCGTTTGCGCGGTTATGCCATTGCCGACCAGAGCATTTCCTTCCAGGGTTTGCAGACCAAGATGGCCCAGTTCCGTGCCATTCTTGGCGCCGATCCGGATATTGAAAACGTCGTTGGTTTTCTCGGTGGCGGCCGTTGGCAGTCGAGCAATACCGGCTCGTTTTTCGTCACCTTAAAACCGATTGGCGAGCGCGATGATGTCGACACCATCCTTGCCCGTTTGCGCCCCAAACTCGCTGAAATTCCCGGCGCCGCGTTGTACCTCAATGCCGGCCAGGACGTGCGCCTGGGTGGCCGCGATAGTAACGCCAGTAACCAGTTCACCCTGCGCAGCGACGATCTGAAACTGCTGCGTGAATGGGCGCCGAAAGTGGAAGCGGCAATGCGCAAACTGCCGCAAGTGGTCGACCTTAATAGCGATTCGCAAGACAAAGGTGTGCAGAGCCGCCTGGTGGTCGACCGCGACCGCGCAGGCTCGCTGGGGGTGAATATGGCCCTGGTCGACGAGGTGCTGAACAACTCCTTTGGCCAACGGCAGATCGCCAATATCTATAACCCGCTAAACCAGTACCACGTGGTCATGGAAGTGGGCGCGCAGTACCAGCAAAGCCCGGAAATCTTGCGTCAGGTGTATGTGCTGGGTAGCGATGGGCAAAGCGTGCCGCTGGCCGAGTTCAGCCACTTTGAACCGGCCTCGGCGCCGCTGTCGGTTAACCACCAGGGCCAGTTCGCGGCCACCACCTTGTCGTTCAACCTGGCCTCCGGCGCGCAGATCGGCCCCACCCGCACGGCGATTATGGCGGCCCTCGAACCGCTGCAATTGCCGCTGGATATTCAAGCCAGTTTCGAAGGCAACGCCGGCGCGGTGCAGGACACGCAAAACAATATGCCCTGGCTGATTCTGCTGGCCTTGGTGTCGGTGTATATCGTGCTGGGCATTTTGTACGAGAGCTATGTGCACCCGTTGACCATTCTCTCGACACTGCCCTCGGCCGGCGTCGGCGCGTTGCTGGCGTTGATCTTGTGCCGCAGCGAGCTGAGTTTGATCGCCCTGATCGGCATTATTTTGCTGATCGGTATCGTCAAGAAAAACGCCATTCTGATGATCGACTTTGCCCTGGAAGCCGAGCGCCGTTTGGGCATGACCCCCCGTGAAGCGATTCTGGAAGCCTGCGTAAAACGCTTCCGGCCGATCATGATGACCACCTTGGCGGCGCTGCTTGGCGCGTTGCCGCTGATCTTTGGTGTGGGTGGCGATGCCGGCCTGCGCCGGCCGCTGGGTATCACCATCGTCGGCGGCCTGATCGCCAGCCAAATGCTCACTCTCTACACCACACCGGTGGTGTACCTGTACCTCGATCGTTTGCGCCACTGGGTTAACCGCCGCAGAGGCGTGCGCACTGATGCTTCGTTGGAGACTTCGCTATGAGCCTGTATTCCCGCAGCCTGCTGCTTGCTGTGGCCGTAGCCGTGGCAGGCTGCGCCGTTGGCCCGGACTACCAGCAGCCTGAGGTGGCCGTGCCCGCCAGCTTTAAGCAGCGCGACGGCTGGCAACTGGCCGAGCCGAGCGATGCCCTGCACCGTGGCGCCTGGTGGGAGCTGTATGGCGACAGCACGCTGAACCAACTGCAACAGCGCCTGGAAACCTCCAACCAAACCTTGGCCCAGGCCGAAGCGCAATACCGCCAAGCGCAAGCCTTGGCCCGTGGTGCGCGCGCTTCGTTCTTCCCCAGCTTGAGCGCCGCCTTTAGCAAAACCCGCTCGGGGCAGGCGTCGGGCGGTGGCGGCACGGTGTCGTTGTCCGACGGTTCCACGGTGAGCAGCGGCAGCTCTGGCGGTATCAGCGACAGCTACCAGGCCAGCCTTGGCGTCAGTTGGGAGTTGGATTTGTGGGGCAAACTGCGTCGCCAATTGGAATCCGACAACGCCAGCGCCGCCGCCAGCCAAGCCACCCTGGCCGGCACCAAACTCAGCCAGCAATCGGAACTGGCGCAAAACTACCTGCAACTGCGGGTGATCGACGCGCAAAAACGCCTGCTCGATGACACCGTCGCCGCCTACGAAAAAGCCTTCAAGTTGGCGGAAAACCAATACCGCGCCGGTATCGTCACCAAGGCTGACGTAGCCCAGGCGCGCACCCAAGTGAAAAGCACCCTGGCCCAAGCCATCGACCTGAAATACCAACGCGCGCAACTGGAAAACGCCATTGCCGTGCTGGTTGGTGAACCACCGTCGACCTTTAAACTGGCCGAAACCAATGACATTCCTGGTCTGCCGCAAATTCCGGCCACTGTGCCCTCGACCCTGCTGCAACGTCGCCCGGATATCGCCTCGGCCGAGCGTGACGTAGTCGCCGCCAACGCCCTGATCGGCGTAAACAAAGCCGCCTACTACCCCGACGTCACCCTTAGCGCCTCGGGCGGTTTCCGTAACGACAGCCTGTCCAACCTGCTGACCACACCGAACCGCTACTGGTCCATCGGCCCCGACTTCGCCATGACCTTGTTCGACGGCGGCCTGATCCGCTCGCGGGTCGAACAAGCCGAAGCCAGCTACGACGCCACCGTGGCGGCGTATCGCTTGAGCGTGCTCACCGGCTTTCGTGAAGTGGAGGACTATATGGTCCAACTCGACGTGCTGAAAGAAGAGAGCGGCGTGCAACAAGAAGCCCTCGACTCCGCGCGCGAATCGCTGCGCCTGATGCTTAACCAATACCGCGCCGGCACCGTCGACTTCTCCGACGTCGTGACCGTGCAAACCACCGCACTGTCCAACGAGCGCACCGTGTTGACCCTGCTCGGCAGCCGCTTGACCGCCAGTGTGCAGTTGATAACGGCGATGGGTGGCGGGTGGCAGAGCGGCGAGCTGGGCAAGCCGTAAAGGCGTGCCTCTTTGCCAGAACTAGCTGCGGTAAAGCCCGTAGGGTGTGCTGTGCGCACCCCGGGGTACACGCGGTAATCGCCTGGTGCGCGCAGCACACCCTACGGGATCAGCGCTGTATACAAACGCATAAAAAAGCCCAATCGGTGATTGGGCTTTTTACTATCCGCTTGGCTTAGCTCTGCGGCTGACCGACGTAATCCATCTTGCCAACTTCCACACCGTTATGACGCAGCAGGGCGTAGGCGGTGGTGACGTGGAAGAAAAAGTGCTGCAGGCCATAGGTCAGCAGGTACGACTGGCCGGTGAATTTGCGCTCTTTCGGCGTGCCCGGGCGGGTGACGATTTCACGTTCTTCGTTGCCATCGACCTGCGCAGGGGTAAAGGTGCCCAGGTAGTCGAGGGTTTCTTTTAGCAAGGCTTGCAGCTGTTCGAAGGTGGTTTCTACGTCGTCATGCTTGGGCACATCGACACCGGCCAAACGCGAGGGCACGCCACGGGCGAAGTCGCAGGCGATTTGCACTTGCCGGGTCAGCGGGAACATATCGGGAAACAGGCGTGCTTGGAGCAGGGCGTTAGGGTCGATGTTTTTGGCGGTGGCGTGGGCTTGGGCCTTGCTCAGTACAGCGCCGAGGCTGGTGAGCATTTGTTTGAATACTGGAACGGACGCGGCGTACAGCGAAATAGTCATGGCAGTCTCCGGTTGAAGGTGGCGCGAGTATACGCGTGCTTGGCGCCGCTTCGGGCAATCGGCTGGCGCACCTGTTGGTTATGCGGCATCGCGGCGGGCCAGCTGCATGCGGATTTTGTTCAGGCTGTCGGCACTGCGCACCAGGTAGCGCTGCGCCAGCTCTGCGTAGACTTGATAGGCCTCATCGCCGGGTTTTACCTCACCTGGCAGGTAGGGTGCCGCCAGGGGCAGCAACTCATCGTATTTGCTGCCCAGCGATGAAACATCGATAGGGGCAAAAATATCGCCGGTCAGCACGCTGTCGACGATAAAGTCCGGCGCTTTTACCGGGCCCTGCACCACGATTTCGCCGTCATACAGAAAGTTGATGGGTAGCGGGCGGTCTTTGCCGGCGGTGAATTTCAAGATCGCACCGGTCAACACGTCGCCGGCCCGCTGCTCGTCGGCCATCGCCTCGCGGATCGGCTCCATTTGGTTGCCCCTGGCGATACCGGCGACCATAAAGCGGTTTGGCGCATCGTCTATGGCGGTCGGTAACCAGCGGGTTTTGCTGCCGCCCATGGTGGCCATCGGTTGATCCAGATCGCCTTCGGAGCGCACCACGCCATCGGTGACGATTTCATTCCAGGAGAAGTGGCTGGAAGAAATACCGCGAATAAGGTTTACCTCGCCTTGTTGCCACTTCTCATACAAGGCGGCAAAGCCTTCTCTGTCGCTGCTTCGGTTAAAGGTCACGATGCCGTTGCGTTCCGAGACGATTGAGCGCTGAAAGGTCAGGCGCGGGTCTTTGCCGATCTGGTAGGAGTTACTCCATGGGCTTTTTCTGACCTCAACGTTTTTGCCGTTGAGCTCAAGACTGCCTACGCGGTTTTTATCCAGAAACGAAAACAACGGCATCAACCCGGTAGGGTCTTGCAGGGTCAGTGGGTTGT
>NZ_JBBNAH010000028.1:0-2185 GCF_037994325.1 Pseudomonas sp. | reverse complement strand
CTCGCCTGGATCAAAGAAGCGGAAAAACGCGGCGACGTCGATTGGCGGCAGATCAAAGAACTGCATGACGCCTGGGACTACCAGAGTTCGGGGCTGGGCGCTGGCGCGGCGCTGATTATCGCCATCGTCGTCACCGTACTCACCGCCGGCGCAGCAAGCGCCGCCATCGGTGCCATGGCCGGCGCGACGGCGGGCTCCGGAAGCGCGATGGCCGCGGGTTTGGGCACCGCAGCCGCAGGCTTTGGCAACGTCGCTGCAACCGCGGTTGTTACGTCCGCTGCCAGCACCGCCGCCGTCAGCACCATTAACAACAAAGGCAACCTCGGCAACGTTTTCAAAGACATCACGTCCGCCAACAACCTTAAAAACTACGTCACCGCTGGCGTAACAGCCGGAGTTATCGCGGGCGTAGTTGACCCCGTCCTCAGCGTAAAAACCGACCCAACCAACGGCACCATCAAAGGCTTCGACCTCAGCACCGCCAGCGGCATCGCCGGCATAACCCAACACGCCGCCGCTACTGCCGTGGTGCAAGCCGGCGTCGGCACCGCCATCAACGGCAGCAGCTTTAGCGACAACCTCCAAGGCGCGCTAAAAAACCAACTGCAAAGCGTGCTGCAAGCCGTCGCCTTTAACGCCGTAGGCGACTACAGCCATGACAAATGGGACGACAGCAGCCCACAAAAAGTAGCCCTGCACGCCCTAGTCGGCGGCCTGCTCAGCAAAGCCGCCGGCAACGACTTCGCCACCGGCGCGGCCGCAGCGGGCGCCAATGAACTGCTAATCAAACAACTCGACGCCCTAACCAACAGCAACCCCGAGCTGTTGGTCGCCGCGTCGCAGATCGTCGGTGTAGCCGCCGCAGGCCTCACCAACGGCGACGCGCAAATGGGCGCGGATATCGCCAAGAGTGCGACGAGTTACAACTACCTGAACCACAAAGAAGTCGAGGAACTGGGAGAGGCCCTAGTCGGCTGTCGCACCGCTGCGAACCCAGAAAGCTGCCGCAACGATGCAGTTCAGCACTTCAAGGAAATCAGCGACCAGAAAACCAACCTGGCCCTGAATGGCTGCCGCGATACCGGCGAATCGGGTTGCTCCAACCAGCGCCTCGATATCGAAAATGCCACCGACCTGCTCGATGGTCTGATCACGCTCGGCGGCTACAGCCAAGCTGAACGGGACATTCTTCAAGACTTTAGCGACAGCAATTTCCATGACTGGCAGTTGGGGCAAAACCTATGGCTTAAGGAGTTTTTGAAGGAGTCGGGGGTTGTTGGTGGGGCATTGGTTGGGGGCGGTCTAGCTACAGGAACTGGACACCTAGGTGAAAAGCTATCATCGAGTACCAACGAGCAACTTCTTCGTATGGCGGCTCAGCCGCTTAATGAAGGTCAGCTAATAAGTCGCGCAGGACGGGCTGTAACCAAACATCCTGAATACTTCGGCTTCGGATCTACACAAGAGTTAAGACAGGTGTACCGGTCCGACCTCCAACTGAACAATTTGGCGGAAGAGACCATAAAAGAAATATTGAAAAGTGGGATTAAGGCGACAGGCGCTGGAGGAAGGTACCCGCAAGGATGGATAACCTATTCGTTACCGGATGGCAGGTCAGCAAGCTGGAAGCGTTCGGGAGAATTCATTGGATTCAGAGGAAATAAAAAATGAGCAAGTTAGAGTACGAGAAAGTAGGCGATGTAAATTGTAAATATCCTTATCTTTACGTTTATATAGAAGGTAAAAAAGAACCTTTTATGGAAGTATCCATAAATGAAGCGAGGGAGTTGGAATTCACCTTCTTTGCGCAGAAAGAGAATAACGTACTGGACATTTCAGATGTCGCGGAAATAGTTGAAAAAGCAAAATCTTTCTTGCCGCAAGCTTTGGAAAACGAGGACTCCTCAGAGCAGATCTTTACTTAGGCAGGCGCCACTGCGGTATTAGGGCCGAATTTATTAACAGTCCAACTTAAAAAGCCAAAAAGAGAAGGATTTATTATTCGAGCAAAAAACTATGGTCGAATAATAAATCCACCCCTTTTTCGCTAGAGATCTTCGCTTTGATCCAATATCAAGACTCGACTTAACGACCCCGCTACTGGATATATTGCCAAGGATGGATCTTATGTCGTGAAAAATGATAGAACAGGGAAAATTGTTCAGGTTTCAAATAGAAAAGATGC
>NZ_JBBNAH010000027.1:0-8090 GCF_037994325.1 Pseudomonas sp. | reverse complement strand
GTAAAAGATGCGCAGCAAACGGCGTTTTTCAAACCGTTTAAAGAAAAAAGCGACAACGCGGTGGTCCACGGTTCCTACAACGGCGACCTGGAAAAGCTCAAAGACATGATCAATATGAGCCACGTAACCTGGGATGTGGTCGAGGTGGAAGCCCCCGAACTCGCCCGTGGTTGTGCCGAAGATCTGTTCGAAAAATTGGAGCCAGGTCTGGCTGGTGCTGCCAGTGATTTTGTCCCCGGCGCCATTCAGCCCTGCGGCGTGGGCATTTTTGTGTGGTCCACGGTGCTGGCCTATGACCAAGCCAAACTGAAAACCGCCCCCAACGGTTGGCGGGATTTCTGGGACACGGCAAAAATCCCTGGCAAACGCGGCATGCGCTGGGGCGCGAAATACAACCTCGAATTCGCCTTGATGGCCGACGGCGTTGCGCCCAAAGACGTATACGACGTGCTGGAAACCCAAGCCGGCGTAGACCGCGCCTTCCGCAAATTAGGCGAGCTAAAAAGCAACATCACTTGGTGGAAAGCCGGCGCCGAACCCGTGCGTAACCTGCAAGAAGGCAGCGTGATCATGAGCGTGGCCTACAACGGCCGTATCGCCGCCGCCCAAGCGGAAAACAAAACCTTCAGCCTGGTATGGACTGGCGGCATCTACGACTTCGATTATTGGGCCATTCCCAAAGGTTCGTGGAAAGGCAAACTGGGCCGCGAATTTATCGCCTTCGCCAGCCAGCCCGAACAGCAAAAGCTGTTTGCCGAAAGTATCGCCTACAGCCCGATCAACAACCGCGCCATTGCCATGATCGACCCAGCGCGGGCCAAACAACTGCCCACCGCGCCGCAAAACATCGCCGACGCCATTCCCATGAACGTCGCGTTCTGGGCGAAAAATGGTGAAGCGCTGGAAAAGCGCTTTGAAGGTTGGGTGAAGTAATAAAGCCCACCAGGGCCGACCGGGAGCATTGCTTGATCCGTGCTCCAGTTGCCCTTGCCTAAACCAGCCCTCTACGGCATCTGTCGCTCACAACTACCCCAACGTCGCGTTTCCTATCACCCCTGTTTTTCTCCCGCGTAGGTTAGAACCCAGTACGCCGAGGCGCTAGCTAGAGGCCTGCGGCTTAATTTCAGGGTTAGGGGAACAGGCATGACGGTGACTACGTATCCACAGCAGCAGGCAGTTGATAGCGCGGTGCTGCGCAAGGTAATCGCCGCCTCGGCCATCGGCAATTTTGTCGAGTGGTTCGACTTCGCGGTGTATGGCTTTCTGGCCGTGACCATCGCGGCGCTGTTCTTCCCGCCCGGCGACCCAACGTTAGCGCTGCTGCAAACCTTTGCTGTGTTCGCCGTGTCCTTTGCCCTACGGCCATTAGGCGGCATTGTGTTTGGCATTCTCGGTGACCGCATCGGGCGCAAGCGCGTGCTGTCGATCACCGTGCTGATGATGGCGGCGGCCACCACCCTGATCGGCCTGTTGCCGACCTACTCCAGCCTGGGGCTTTTCGCGCCGTTGTTACTGGCCTTGGCGCGCTGCATTCAGGGTTTTTCCGCTGGCGGCGAATACGCTGGAGCCTGCGCCTTCGTGATGGAGCATGCGCCCACCGAACGCAAAGCGCGTTACGGCAGCTTTGTGCCGGTGTCGACCTTTATGGCCTTCGCCAGTGCGGCCGGCATCGTCTTTGGCTTGGGCCTGTGGCTGGACGAAACGCAGATGCAAGCCTGGGGCTGGCGCCTACCGTTTCTGGTCGCTGCGCCACTGGGCTTGATTGGCCTGTATATGCGCCTGCGCCTGGACGAATCACCGGCCTTTCGCGCCATGGCAGCCCAAGCGCAACCCGAACATTCCCCACTCAGCGAGACCCTGCGCCACCACGGCAAGACCATCGTCTGCCTATCAGCCTTTATCTCCGCAACGGCGCTGTCGTTCTACATGTTCACCACCTACCTGACCACCTACATGCAAGTAGTGGGTGGCGCCACGCGGCCCACCGCCTTGCTGGCCAGCCTGTGCGCCCTGATATTTGCCGCACTGTTGTGCCCGCTGGTGGGTCGCTATTCGGATTGGGTGGGCCGGCGCAAAACCATTCTCACTGCTGGCGTATGTCTGATCGTCGCCGTGTACCCGGCCTTCTTCCTCGCCGCCTCCGGAACGTTTTTGCCCTCAGCCGTCGGCGCCATGCTGCTGGCCGTGGGTGCCGTGATTTGTGGGGTAGTAACCGCCGTGCTGCTGTCCGAACAGTTCCCCACCCGCGTGCGCTACACCGCGTCGGCCTTTACCTACAACCTGGCCTATACCGTATTCGGCGGTACCGCCCCGCTGATCGCCACCTGGCTGATCGAACAAACCGGTAACCGCATGTCGCCGGCGTATTACCTGATCGCCATCGCCTTGCTCGCGCTGGCGGGTGGTTTGGCATTGCCGGAAACGTCTAAGCGGTCGTTGGATTATCGAGCGAGTTGAGGGGCAGCGGCGGTGGCCAGCGTTGAGCTATTCAACGTCACGACCTGGCGCGCGGTGAGCTTGTTGTAAACGACGCTTCAGGCCAAGCGAATCAGGCTCATGTGGTTGTAGAGGTGCATAACATGCGCCTCGGCGTAATCGGCATGGCTCAACGCGCCATAGACAAAGTGCGGCTGTAGCTCGCCCTGGTACGCGCTGAAATTGCTAAAAGCCTGCTGCAAGCGATTAAGGGCCTGGGCTTGGCTGGCCGGTTCACTGAGCGAAGCGGCACCGGGAATGGCCTCGTTCAATGGATGTCGCATGGCCCCACGGGCGGCAAATACGCTGAACGCCAGCGGCCCGATGCTGCTACGGAACCAGGTCGGTTTGAGCTCGGGGTAGCCACTGATGGAGTATTCGATACTCTGCGCGCAGTGGTTAAACACCTCGGCCGGACTCCAGCCGTTGACGCTGACCAGCGACTTGCCCTCCAGCGTGCGCAATAAGTCTTGCGCGCCATCCAGGCTCAGCGCCCCTACCCGTTCGCCTGTCGGCAAGGCCCAGAAGCCCACACCGAGTGTCGCCACACCGCCCACGGCGCCCAGCGTTAATACTTGTCGTCTATTCATTCCAACTCCATAGAACTGCCATCAGCGTCAGCGCCAAAGGATTAAAGCAACCCGTGCACTGGCACCAGCGTCGCCCCACTGGCGAGCCAAAGCGGCAAGCGGGTGAGCTTGCCACGCTAAAAAAGCTTTTCAAGTGTCGCATCGAGCCAAGTTGCACCTTTGAAACGGCCAACGTGCAGGGCGCCACAAGCGATGCCGGTGTCCCCACTTCGTTTTGGAGCGAAGGTCGAGATCAGGGGTAACACACTAAGGTCTTGGGTTTTTTTCGCGACTTTCGGCTAGCCTTTTTTGAAGAGAAAAAAGCATCAACAGCGAATTTTCCAAAGCCTGCCGAGGCTTATCGCGTCTTCAGATAACGGGTGTAATCATCCGGTTTTTGTAGAGTTCCACACCCGCTAGGAGGGGCAATGTCGATTGAATCAGTAAAAGCGTTTTTCGCCGCAAATGCGCCCGATGTAACCATCCTCGAACACGAACTGAGTACGGCCACCGTTGCCCTGGCGGCGGCCGCGTTAGGCGTTGATGAAGGCCAGATCGCGAAGACCCTGGCCCTGCGTTTGGGCGATCGCCACGCCTTGCTCGTCGCAGCCGGCCATGCACGGCTGGACAACCAGAAAGCCAAAGCCGCATTCGGCGCCAAAACCAAGATGTTAAGCCCTGATGAAACGTTCGAATTGACCGGGCACCGCGTCGGCGGTGTATGCCCGTTCGGCCTGCCCGCGCCAGTATCCATCTACTGCGAAGCAGTCCTCCCTGTTCACGCCTCAATCCACGACGAACAACCTGGCGCCAGTGGCGGTTGACGACCGGTGCGCCTCTGCATGGTCGGCCACCTGATAGCTCACTCCTGCCTTCAACGTGAACCTGCGACCATCCTCGAGCTCGGTGTCCAGTTGACCGTCCAGGCAGAGCAGAATATGGCCTTTGCGACACCAATGGTCGGCAAGGTAGCCCGGGCTGTATTCGACCATTCGCACTCTTACTTCGCCGAATTGGCAGGTGCGCCAGTGGGCCGTGCCGGTTTCGCCGGGATGAGCAGTGGGCTCTATTGTCGACCAATCGGTGGTGCCAAAGGGGATGTCGGTAAGTTGCATGGGTGCCTCGGCTGCGGGAAGAAAATGAATCGTACCGAGGCGAAAAAAAGGCCAGTAGATACAGATCGGGCTGATTTCCTCAATACTCGCCCAGATGGTCGCGCGCCCCATCGACTCGGGCTTGTGCAGGCGATATACCTGGTAGCTTTCCAGCTAATCACGGTCAGGGTCTGTTCTTCCGTTTATTCAATGCTTGCTGGTCTGGCGCGGCATGCTCATCACACTGCCTCCCAGCGCCGGAACAGCACGCTGGCATTGACGCCACCAAAGCCGAAGCCATTCGAGAGTGCGTGGGTGATGGGCATTTTGCGCGCAGTGAGGGCAACCAGGTCGAGCCCCTGCGCGTTCTCATCACGCTCAATAAGGTTCAAGGTCGGCGGCACCACTTGGTCACGTAACGCCAGTACCGTGAAAATCGCTTCGATACCCCCAGCGGCGCCCAACAGGTGACCGGTAGCGGATTTGGTCGAGCTGATCGCGACAGATGAGTCATCGCCGAACAATGCTCGAATAGCCGCCAACTCGCCCTTGTCGCCGACCTGAGTCGACGTCGCATGCGCATTGATGTGCTGCACATCGGCGGCACTCAACCCCGCCTGCTGAAGGGCTTGCTGCATGGCGCGTCGGGCGCCGCTGCCATCTTCCAACCCTGCGGTAAGGTGATACGCGTCGGCGCTGGTACCGTAGCCAACCAGTTCAGCCAGCGGTGTGGCGCCGCGGTTAAGAGCATGCTCGAGTGACTCGATCACCAACAGCCCGGCGCCTTCAGCCATAACGAAACCATCCCGGTTGCGGTCGAATGGCCGCGACGCCTCCTGCGGCCGCTCGGCGAAGCCGGTGGACAGCGCGCGAGCCGCCGCGAAGCACCCCAACGACACGCGGTCGATCGCCGCCTCCGTGCCGCCACATACCGCAATGTCAGCCTCGCCGCTTCTGATCAGGCGCGCGGCGTCACCAATGGCCTGAACACCGGCCGCGCAGGCTGTCACCGGTGCGCCAAGAGGCCCTTGAAAGCCGTAACGAATCGAGACATGTCCCGCCGCCATATTGGCCAGAAACGAAGGCGCGGTAAAAGGTGATAGTCGGCGCGGCCCACGTGCGTCTGTGGTGCGTACCGCTTCTGCGATTACGCTGAAACCACCCACAGCCGACGCGATGATCGTCGCCGTTCGCTGCCGCTCTGCTTCGTTGGTTGGGCTCCAGCCTGCCTGCTGCAACGCCTCATGTGCAGCAACCAGCGAGAACTCGATAAAACGATCCATCTTCTTGCGGTCTTTGGCAGGTATTACCTGCTCGGGGTGATACCCAGCAACGGCATCGTCCGCCAGCGACGGTACTTGTCCGCCCACCGCCACACCGGTGCCTTCCGTGATTTCAGCCGGCAGTGTGCGAATGCCCGAGCATCCGGCCAGCAGCCGTCGCCACACCTCCTCGACCCCGCAGCCAAGCGGACCGACGATACCTAAGCCGGTTACTACAATGCGTTTGTTAGCCTGAGAATTGGTCATTGGCGCCTCTGTGTAGTCGATTCAGTAAGCATGCGTGCGAGAAGCAGATTCGTGCCTGGTTAGGCGCTCGTGCGGATGATCTAAGGTCAGCAGTGCTGCTGGCCCGGGCGGATGGCGCTACGGCGTGCTGATTTCATTCGTATGCCAGACTTACAAGCTCCACCGCTGCTGCAATGCGCGCTTGGTCGATAGTTTCTGTGCTGCCAGGCTGCAAACCTCCTACGGCTAGCAACAGAAACTGCCTGGCGACTCTTACCGGATCGTCACAGCGGGCGCATTGCCAGAGCGCCTTCTCCACGCACAGCTGGTACGCGCGATAACGCTGGCGCCAGCGTTTTTGGGGGATCCAGTTAGACCGCAGCATGATGTGCGTAAGGGCGACAGATGCTGGATGCAACGCCTGCAGCAGCAGCCCATGCGCGACTTTTTCCAGGTTACTGCGCAAGCTGCCGCGTACCTGAGTCGGGAGCACGGGCTGGGGAAGTGCGTCCATCCAATACTCGACCACCGCCCGAAACAGCGCGTCTTTGCTGCCGAAATGCGCATACAACGTTGCTTTTGTTACGCCAGCGGAATCGGCGATCAACTGCATGCTGGCAAGCTCGTGCCCAAGCGCTACAAACAGATCGCTGGCGGCCCTCAGCATTTCGCTTTTCATCTCCTGCTCGCGAAGCCGGCGACGAGACGCCTGCAGGGGCACCGCGCGGGTAGCGCTGGTTTCAGCCACGCGTTTACAAACCCTACCGACGGCAGTCATTAAGCCACCTCGCTAGCCTGGCCGCTGCTGGGCTTGATTTTGAACCAGATGGAATACATGGCTGGCAGGAACACCAACGTCAGCACCGTGCCCGCCAAGGTGCCGCCAATTAACGTGTAAGCAAGCGTTCCCCAGAACACCGAATGGGTCAGCGGAATAAACGCCAGAACCGCTGCGAGTGCGGTCAGGATCACCGGGCGAGCGCGCTGCACAGTGGCTTCGACCACCGCCTGGAAGGGTTGCAGACCGGCCTGTTCGTTATGGTGTATTTGCCCGATCAGAATCAGCGTATTGCGCATCAAGATGCCCGATAGCGCGATCAGACCAACCAAGGCATTGATGCCGAACGGCTGATGAAACAACAGCAGCACCGGCACTACACCAATCAGGCCCAGCGGCGAGGTGAGGAACACCATGACCATGGCGGAGATCGAGCGCACTTGCAGGATAAGGATCAACAGGGTCAGCGCAATCATGATCGGCAGCAGCGGCAGAATCGCTTTGCTGGCTTTGCCGGATTCCTCGATGGAGCCAGCCATTTCGATTCGATAGCCGGCTGGTAGCGTTTCGATTATCGGCTGCAGGTCTTTCCAGACCGCGGCGGAAACGTCAGGCGGCTGCAGCCCCTCAGAGATATCGCCGCGCACGGTGATGGTCGGTGTGCGATCGCGGCGGCGCAAGATGGGATCCTCCATACGCACATCGACCTCGCCAATCTGCGCCAGCGGAATACGCTGGCCAGCCGAGCCCACCAGGGTAAAGCCCTCGATCCTCGCCGGGTCGAGACGGATATCTCCCGCCGCGCGGCCCACCACTTGCACCGAGCGGATATCCTCACGAACCGTGGTAATGGGCACGCCCGTGAGCAGGAATTGCAGCTGTTGCCCCACCGCGTTGGAGGTCAGGCCAACGGCCTGCAAGCGATCCTGATCCAGCGAAAAATGCAGGGTCGGTACCAACGGCCCCCAGTCGGTGTTTACCGTTTTCATCATCGGGCTGGCTTGCAGCACAGCCTGAACGCGAGAGGCAATTTCGCGCAATTGCGCAGGCTCAGGGCCCATCACCCGATAGGCCACCGGAAACGGCGAGTAAGGACCAAACACCAGTTGCGTAACCCGCACCTGCGCTTGCGGAGCCAGCCCCTCAGAAGCCGCTTCACGAATTCGCAACTTGAGGGCTTCACGCGCCTCCTGGCTTTGCGTCAGCACAACAATTTTGGCAAAAGACGGATCCGGCAACTCGGGGGCCATGGCCAGAAAGAACCGCGGTGGGCCCTGGCCAATATAGGAGGTCACAATCTTGGCTTCCTCCTGCTCACGCAGCCACGATTCAACTTTGATGGCGGTGGCGTTGGTTTGCTCTATCGAGGTGCCGTAAGGCATCTGTATTTCGACCAACACCTCAGGCCGGTCGGACGTCGGAAAGAATTGCTTCTTGACCAAACCCATACCCACGACGGCTATGACAAAGGACGCTACGACCGCGCCCGCTACCAGCCACTTACGCGCGATAACGACGGCCAATACGTGGCGAAAACGGTTGTAGTGACGGGTGTTGTAGATAGCCGCGTGACCGCCTTCGACCCTCTTGATCTGCGGCAGCATTTTCACCCCCAGGTAGGGAGTAAATGCCACGGCTACCACCCACGAGGCGATCAGGGCAATGC
>NZ_JBBNAH010000026.1:0-7635 GCF_037994325.1 Pseudomonas sp. | reverse complement strand
TCGTTGGCCGAGGTGTTGTGCAGATCAATTATCCGCGTGACGAACGCTTCGGCTTCATCACCGGTGGCGCTACTGGCCATGGTTTTGGCTTTGTCGACAGGGACGATCACGGTGCGGTCGCCTTGATCAATCGCGGTAAAGCCTTGCCGACGCAAAACGCTGAGAAAGAGCGAGTAAATGTCCTCTTTACTCATCGCGGCCTGCGCCTGAACGGTGACGCGGCCGTTGAGGTTAGGGTCGATAACGATGGTTTTTCCGGTGATTTTTCCGACCTCGCCAACCAAATCGCGCAGTTCGGCGTTTTGCATATTGAGCGTCCACTGCGGTTTGTCATCCGTGTTCTGAGCAGCGTTCAGCGTGTTGGACATCAGGCAGGCGGACAGCGCCGCTGCGACTAGCGAGAGCTTGTTCATAGTGGATTTTCGATAGTGGGGGAAGGCATGGCTGAGGCCGCGGACGCTTGGGGCGGCGAAGCAATAAATAGGGGCGTTGCAGGGGCGGCGAACGTCAGTGTCTGGCGTCTGCCGTTGCGCAGAATGAGCACTTCATCGGTACTCACGCTGGTAAGCGTGCCGCCGCCGGGTAGGCTGTCGCCTGGGCGGTAAAAGGCGCTGGCATCAGGTGATTGGATGAGTGCCCGTGAGAGGTCTTGTCGACGTTCCACAAAGCAGGCAAGAAGCGTCAGCGGTGTATCAGCGGCCGAGGCTTCGTCTCCCGCTTGTTGTTGAACGCCGAGAAAGGACGCGACTGCGGCAATGTTCAGTGGCTGATCTGCGGGTATTGCACGGCTTTCGTTGATAGTGGGAGCGGGTTGGCTAACGGATAAGCCTTGTTGGAGTTGCCAGAGATCAAAGGTAAGCCAGCCCAACACGCATAAAGCGATCGCGACCATCGCAGCGTAACGAACCTTGGGTACGCTCCAGGCTAAGGGCGAAATGGGCAGATTCACGGAGACTCCAGTGCGTCGAATAAAAGCGCCACGCCAGACGGCAGCGGAACGGGCGGCGATTATCGCGAGCGAGCGGGTGTCGACGAGTGGGCTCTGTCCTTGTTGATGTGTAGGTTTTTTCCTGTGGTTGGTACGGCTAGAGGCCATAAATTGATGAGATATTCGGTGAGTCAAATATCGGTATCGCCTCTCATACAATTTGTAATGCGTTGAATAGGGCAACCTCTGTGCCTGATACTGCGCGCTAGTAATCTCATCCCGCGTGAGGACTTCACGATCGAACTTGCGGGCGTGGGAACGGGGCCAAGGATGGTGGTTAGATAGGGGGTGCGGTGGTGGCTTTGACCTGTGGTCGAGGTGCCAACGTAGAACAGCAATTCTTACTTCCAACCAATAAAAACAGGCGCCGCATAAGGACACTGTATGAAGCGTCTTTTGATACTGCTGACCGTATTGGCGATTGCCGGATGTTCTTCGGCCCCAACGGTGCATAAAAAGTACGGTAAGAAGGCAGGCTTACACATTAGTTGTTCGGGGTTGAGTTCATCCTGGGAAGACTGCCTGAGCGAGGCCGCCAAGAATTGCGGTAGCGCCGGGTACAAAGTGTTGGCGAAGTCGGGTGTGGGGGAGGGCGATTACGCTGAAAACTATCCCTTCGGTCTGAATCCGGATGGCTTCTCCAGCCGCAATATGATCGTGCTTTGTCGTTAGATTTTCTGCCAACAACACCGGCCAGCGCTTTGGCCTTAGCTGACTGATTGCTGCTACAGGAATAGACATGACGAAGTGGATTTTCGGGGCGTTACTGATAGCCCTCAGTGGTTGCGCAACGGTGAACGAGACCATCACCAAGGATGGCAACGAGGCATTGAGCATCGATTGTTCCGGGCAGGCGTTGAAGTGGGAGCACTGTTACGAAAAGGCGATGCAGAGCTGCCCGTCTGGGTACGATGTTGTGGGTAAAAAGGGCCGCGCCGATGCGGCACCCGATGACCGCGTTCTCGGTCTTGAGCCGGGTGATTACGCTTACCGTAGTCTGGTGGTGACCTGTAAATAGCGGGTTATCAATCGCCCATAAAAAAACCGGAGCCTGTTGCCACAGGCTCCGGTTTTTTTTCGCCCTGGCGGGCAATCAGGCGGGTATGTAACTCATAACGCCGGCGTTATCCACCAACTGTTTTCTCATCTCTGAAGAAAGCGAGCCGGCACGTACGCAAAGCTCACGGCGTACCCCTTCTACCACCTGGCCAAACACTTCGGCGCTGACCACTTCATCTGAACTGATAACGCGGCTGTAGGCCATTTCATCATTACTGTCAGCGAGGGTGAGCACCACGCTACCATCTGGGCGACGCTGGCCCAGAGAAGGGCGCAGCGGGTGGAAGGCTTTTTCGAGCAGGTCGAAATTAACATGACGCATATAAGCGCTCCGTCGCGGGTGAGTTAGCTCTGACCGTCCCGCGTGACGGAGGTTCAGGCCGCCAGGCCTTTAGTTGCCAGGGTTTGCCGCGTACGGTCAATTACCTGTTGCAGCGAGCCGTTGGCGTACTGCTCTGGGTAGAGACGTTCGCAGTGACGGGCAACGCCGCGATCGTTGACGATGGTGAAGCTGAAGCAGCCATTGCGCACAGCCTGGATATGGCAGGCCAGAGGGGCGAAGGCATTACGCAGGGTGCTGATAGCATCCTGAACTTGGGGTTGGGTGTTCATCATTATTAGATGTTCCTACTACACATGCGGCGTCGTTGCCGCTAACAAAAAAACTCCGATATTGGCCGCCAAATGGGCGAGCGCAAGTGACTCTGATCGGAGCAGGACCGCACGATAAAGTTCCACCAATTGGTAGCGCTGAAGGTGCAGGTAGGTACTTCGGAGGGCAGGTGCCACGGAACACTATTTAAGTGCGGTTCCAGTGGCAAACCTGATCAATCAACGGATGGTCTTGGCAGAGTTGGAGGCAACACGGCAGTCTTTTACAGAGGGCGGTGATGCTTTATCTGGAGGCCAGCCAGGTGGGCTGAAACAGCTTTCACTTGGCGTCAGGCACTTCACATCAGCAGAGCTCGGTTGAGCTGAACGCTGGAGGGGAGGGCTTAAATTGATTTTCAGACGTGGTACTAACCGGGCGGCACCCTACGGGAAAAAACCTGTTATGGCTAGCCAGTCTGACCAGTGGTTATAAAGTCGCTGTCTTTGGTAACCGCGCGCAAAAAAAACGCAGGCATAAAAAAGCCCCACCGAAGCGGGGCTTTTTACATTCAGCGCTGGGCTGAATTAGGCAACCTGAACTTCTTCAGCTTGCATGCCTTTCTGACCTTTGGCAGCTACGAAAGTAACCGACTGGCCTTCTTTCAGGCTTTTGAAACCATCCGATTGGATAGCTTTGAAGTGAACGAAAAGATCGTCGCCGCCCGATTGTGGAGTGATGAAGCCGTAGCCTTTTTCATCGTTGAACCACTTAACGGTACCAGCTTGGCGATTGGACATGGTGTAGCTCCTTGAACAAAGTTAACTGAGGTCATAAGACCAGGTCGGGACTGAGTGCAAAGAGTAAAAGGAGTCGTGTGGCAAGAGCGAGCTTCCATTGCGATTCACGGTGACACAAGCAGCACAGTGGCGACACCATACAAGGTTTATTCGCCGAGTGCGAGCCCTTCGCATCGGCCAAAATAGGCCTCTGTTTTACTCGTTAATAATCGCGCGCGGCGCCTCGTTTTGCGCTGTAAATTTGCTCAAAAATTGTTGTGTACGCGCCTCGCGCGGATTGGCAAATAACGCCTTGGCTTCGCCTTGCTCAACGATCACGCCGCCGTCGATAAAAATCACCCGATTGGCCACGTCGCGGGCAAAACTCATCTCGTGGGTGACGATCAGCATGGTGCGGTTTTCCTGCGCCAGGCTACGAATGGTGGCTAGCACCTCACCGACCAATTCCGGGTCCAGAGCCGAGGTGGGCTCATCGAACAAAATCACGTCCGGCTGCATTGCCAGCGCTCTGGCAATGGCCACGCGCTGCTGTTGCCCACCCGACAAACGCCGTGGGTAAGAGTCCTCCTTGCCCGCCAAACCGACCCGCGCCAGCAACGCGCGACCGCGCTCAATGGCCGTGGCGCGTGGCTCTTTTTTCACCACGATCGGTCCTTCAATAATGTTCTCCAGCGCAGTGCGATGGGGGAACAGATTGAAGTTCTGAAACACAAAACCCACGCGTTGACGCAGGCTGCGAATCAGCTCTTTCTGCTTGGCCAGTGGCTTGCTGGCGTCGATAAACATATCGCCCACTCGGATGGTGCCACTGCTGGGTTCTTCCAGCAGATTGAGCATACGCAGTAGGGTCGTTTTGCCTGAGCCACTAGGGCCAATAATGGCCACTACTTCACCGGCTGCCACATCCAGGTCAATGCCCTTGAGCACCGTTTGCCCATTGAACACTTTGGTCAGTGCGCGCACTTCGATCATGGGCATTTTATTGCTCTTGGTTGTGGCGATTAACGCGGGCTTCCAGATGGTTTTGCAGCAGCGCTAATGCGCTGGCAAGCACCCAGTAAATCAGCGCGGCGGCCAGGTACATGGTGAAAATCTCGAAGGTGCGCGCGGTGATCAACTGTGCCTGGCGGAACAGCTCGGGCACCTGAATGGTGGCCGCTAACGCTGTGTCTTTTACCAGCGAGATAAAACTGTTGCCCAGCGGCGGCAACGCCGTGCGTGCGGCTTGCGGCAGGATGGCTCGGCGCAGGGTTTGCGCGCGAGTCATGCCGATGCTGGCGGCCGCTTCCCATTGCCCACGGTCAATCGAGCCAATGGCTGCGCGCAAGATCTCGCAGACATAGGCGGCCATGTTCAGCGAGAAACCCACCAGCGCGGCCGGCAGCGGATCCAGTTGGATGCCCAGTTGCGGCAAGCCGTAATAGATCATAAACAGCTGCACCAACAGCGGCGTACCACGAAAGAACGACACGTAGACGCGCGAGGTCCAGCTCAGAATCTTTAAATGCGAAAGGCGCATAAGCGCCAAAGCAAAGCCCAGGAGCATGCCAAAAAACATGCCCCCCAGGCTCAGTACGATGGTGTAGATGGCGCCCTTCAGCAGGAAGGGCGCAGAGTTCAGCGCAAGCTGCAGACTCTCTTCGATCATTTGGTTACGTCAGCCTTGAACCACTTCACCGAGAGCTTTTCCAGCGTGCCGTCAGCGCGCAGTTTGGCGATGGCTTTGTCGATGGCCGCGAGCAATTGCGGGTTGCCTTTACGCAGGGCAATACCGGCTTCCTGCGGGGCGAACGGTTTGCCGGCCACGGCCAGGGTATTGCCGGTTTTTTCGATCAGCTCAAAGGCTGCCAAACGGTCACCCAGGATGGCGTCGAGACGGCCCACACGCACGTCCTGGTTGCGGCTGGCATCGTCGTCATAGGTGCGAATATCCGCGCCCGGTACGTTCTCTTTCAGCCACTGTTCATAGTTGGTGCCCAGCACTACGCCGACTTTCTTGCCGTCCAGATCGCTAGGTTTGGAGAACTTGTCTTCTTGCCCTTTGCGGGTCAGCACTTGAATGCCGGAAACGGTATAGGGGCTGGAAAAATCGTACTTCTTCTTGCGCTCTTCGGAGATGGTCACTTGGTTGACCACAATGTCCAGACGCTTGGATTCCAGTGCGGCGAGGATGCCGTCCCACTTGGTGGGCTGGAACTCCGCTTTAACCCCCAGCTCCTTGGCAATGGCTTCGGCGAACTCCACTTCAAAGCCAGTCAGTTTGCCGCTCTCGTCTTGGAAGTTAAACGGTGGATACGTGCCTTCCAGGCCAATCTGGATCGAGCCTTTTTTCTGGATGGTTTGCAGCAGATCGTCAGCGGCCTGGGTGCTGCCAATAAAGCTGGCGCCGAGCACCAAGCTCAAGCTGCCAAGAATAAAGGTACGGCGCAGTGCGGAAATGGTCATAGCGAAAATCCCTGAAATGCGTGAGGTGGCGTGAAGTGGGGATAACTATAGAGCGAAATATAATATGCAATAAAATAATAAAAAATTAGATATTGCTTCTATTTTGGAATATGTGTCCGCCGTCACGCCGGATGATAGGCAAACAATGCCGGCGAGCCCCCAGTATGCAAAAACAGCAGCGGATCATTGCCGGGGAAGCGCCCCTTGGCGATGCCATCGAGCAACCCGGCAAACGCCTTGCCGGTGTATACCGGGTCCAGCAGTACACCTTCCTGACTGGCCAACAGTTTGATCGCCGCCAAGGTTCCCGCATTCGGCTCGCCGTAACGTGGACCGAAATAGTCGTCCCACAGTTCTACTTTAAACGCGGCGGGTAACGACACGCCGAGCAGCTCAGCCGTGCGCTCGGCCAACCCCTGCACCTTGGGCAACTGCGTGGCGACCGGGCGCGACACGGTCACGCCAATCACAGGCAGCTGCGGCAAGCACTCCGCTAGCGCCAACGCCAAACCGCTATGGGTTCCGGCGCTGCCCGAGGCCAGCACGACGGCTGCAAAGGTTTTGCTGCTTTCTTCTATTTGCTGGGCCAATTCCAATCCGGCGCGCACATAGCCGAGTGCGCCCAGGGCATTGGAGCCGCCAATCGGCACTACGTACGGCTTCTTGCCAAGGCTACGCAAACGCTCGGCGGCTTCCTGCAAAAGTTGCTCGGCGTTGTCGAGGTTGGCCACCAATTCAACCTGCGCATCAAACAAGTCCAACAGCAGGCGATTGCCATTGCTCAAATAGTTGCTGTCTTGTGTACCAATCGGGTTTTCCAGCAGGGCCAAGCAGCCCAGCCCCAAGCGCGCCGCGACCGCCGCCGTTTGCCGCACGTGGTTGGACTGAATGGCGCCTGCTGTGATCAACGTATCGGCGCCAGCCTGGAGCGCGTCGGCCAACAGATACTCGAGCTTGCGCACCTTGTTGCCACCCAAGGCGAACTGAGTGGTGTCGTCGCGTTTGATATAGATGTCCCGGCCCAGCGTGGCGGAAAGGCGCGGCAGCTTTTCCAAGGCGGTAGGGGCGTTGAATAACGGCAGGCGCGCGAAGCGGTTGAGCGGTTGGCTGATCATGGTGTCCGGCGAAAGAGGGCGCAAAGCAGAGGACTATAGGTAGCGATCGGGGCCCGCACAACTGGATAAAAACAAATGCGCATTAGTGGCCAGTTGCTTAGTTGCACAGCTTTAGCGCACCCCCGCGTCGGCCAGTTAAAACAATGGAAACGGCTTTTCTGGGTTTGCCGTGGCAGCGGCTAGCAGATTTGCATGATGAAATTGTGTCGGTTGGCTTACCCGCGACCAAGCGTCACCTCAGGAGTTCCGTGGGTTGCAGCAATCTGTGTAGGAAAACTACCGGCGTATAAGCGCTAAAAGCGCCTTCAACTGCCCTTAAAAAGGGCGTCAGGCAACCGCGCGTCAAAACTTGTGCACAATTGCGAAGCGAGCCTAGGGCCACGGCGGAAAAACCTATATGGGCCTTCAAGTTTTTTTCTTTGCCGATTAAGTCAATGAAAAATATAGACTTTTTGAGTTGGTGAAAAAATCATCAATTCGACTTTGAGCCCCGCGCCATCGGCCTTCGCGAGCCTTGCTACCAACTTGTCCACTGAGTTATCCACAGGTTCTGTGGATTGTCGCAAGCGCTTGCTCTAGAACGCGGGTGTCGATTTTTTTCAAGACTTTACCCACAAAAAAATCGGAGTAGAGTGGCCG
>NZ_JBBNAH010000025.1:0-2639 GCF_037994325.1 Pseudomonas sp. | reverse complement strand
CCTGAACCGGCCGTTGCTCACCCAACTGCTGGATTACTTAAGCAAGGTGGCGGTTGGTGACCTGGGCTTTTCCCACCGCAACCAGACCGCCGTCTGGCCACTGATTGCCGAGCGCTTGCCGGCCACGGTGTTGCTGCTCGGTTCAGCGTTTGTGCTGTCGATGCTGGTGGGTGTCAGCCTCGGTGTGCTGGCCGCCCGTAGCCGGCAGCGGGGTGGGCGGCTGGATCGAATTATCAGCAACGGCGCCATGCTGCTCTATGCCACGCCATCGTTCTGGTTGGCCCTGCTGATGGTGCTGCTGTTTTCCGTCGCGCTGGATGTACTGCCAGCGTTTGGCATGGAAGCGGTGGGCGGTGGATTGAGTGGCTGGGCGCGGGTGGGCGATGTGGCGCGTCACTTGGTGTTGCCGTGCATCTCGCTGACCTTTGTGTTTGTTGCGGTGTATGTGCAGCTCACCCGTGGCGCCATGCTGGAGGTGTTTAGCCAGGACTACGTGCGCACCGCGCGGGCCAAGGGCGCTGGGGAAACCCGCGTGTTGCTGCGTCACGTGCTGCGCAACGCCTTGCTGCCGGTTACTACCTATGCCGGCTTGCAATTGGGGCAACTGGCCAGCGCGAGCCTGCTGGTGGAAGTGGTGTACGCCTGGCCGGGAATTGGGCGGCTGCTTTATGAGTCGCTGGAGGCCCGTGACTACCCGTTGTTGCTGGGGGTTTTTCTGGTGGTTTCCCTATTGGTGCTGTTGGGTAATTTACTCGGCGAACTCGCCTGCTATCTGTTTGATCCGCGTATTGGCGCCAGTCGAGGTGCCGCATGAGCATCCGTACCCTGCGTCGTTTCAGCCGGCAGCCCAGTGCGCTGATCAGCGCGATTTTTCTGCTGGTGGTGGGCCTGTTGGCCATCGCTGCGCCGTGGCTCTATCCCGAGACCGCCTGGGCCATGGTTGCGCCGCCATTACAGCCGCCGTTCGCCGCATGGCAATGGCCGTTGGGCACTGACTTGCTGGGCCGTAACCCGCTGGCAGGTCTGCTCTATGGCGCGCGATTGTCGCTGAGCATTGGCCTGCTGGTGACGTTTTTTACCTTACTGACCGGCATTGTGATCGGCGCCCTGGCCGGTTATTCCGGCGGGCTGGGAGACGCGATTTTGATGCGCGTGACCGATGTCTTTCAGGTGATCCCCGGGCTGTTTCTGGGGGTGATTCTGGTGGCCATTCTTGAACCGTCGATTACCTCCCTGGTACTGGCCATTACCCTGGCCGCTTGGCCGCCGGTGGCGCGTATTGTGCGCAGCGAATTTCTCAGTTTGCGTCAGCAGGATTTCGTGCTGGCGGCACGCACCGCCGGGCAACGGCCGCTGCATATCGTTTTTGTAGAAATCTTGCCCAATGCCTTGCCGCCGGTGCTGTCGCTGGTTGGTTTGGTGATGACGGCGGCGATTCTCGGTGAGTCGGCGCTGTCGTTTCTTGGTCTGGGCGACCCGGAATCCATGAGCTGGGGGTCGATGATCGATTCCTCCCGCAACCTGGCGCGGCAAGCCTGGTGGCTGAGTTTGTGGCCGGGTCTGGCCATCGTCATCACTGTGTTGGCGGTGCATCGGGTAGGTGAAGGCCTGCGTGTGGCCTTCAATGTGCGCGAACAGGTGGGCCCATGAGCATGCCGTTGCTGGAGATTAAGGGCTTGTCCGTGCGCTTGCCGACCGGGGCCGAACGCCGCCATGCGTTTGCCGCTTTGGACGTGCAGATTGCCGAGGGTGAATTGCTCTGTGTGGTGGGTGAATCCGGCTCGGGCAAGTCCACCTTGGGTGCGGCGATTTTGCGTCTGCTGCCCTCTGGTTTACAGGTGGATGGCGGCCAAATCGTCTTCGCCGGGCAAGACCTGCTGACCCTCGATGAACGCGCGATGCGCCAGATACGCGGGCGCGATATTGCCTTGGTCTCGCAAGAGCCGCTGTTGGCGCTAAACCCCGTCGTGCGCGTGGGCGCGCAGATTGAAGAATCGCTGTCGCTGCACACGGCCCTGAAACGTCAGGCTCGCCTGCAGCGCGTGTTGGAGCTGTTGGACTATGTCGGCCTAGCAGATCCCGAGCGCCTACGTCTGGCCTATCCCTTTCAACTGTCCGGCGGCCAGCGACAGCGAGTGGCGATTGCCATTGCCTTGGCCTGCCAGCCGCGTCTGCTGATTGCCGACGAAGCCACTTCTGCGCTGGATGCGGCCACGCGCACGCAAATTCTCAGCTTGCTGCAACGTATCCGCCGTGACACCGGCATGGCAGTGCTGCTGATTACCCACGACTTTGCCGTGGTGCGCAGCATGGCCGACCGCGTGTTGGTGATGGAGGCGGGCACGCCGGTGGAGCAGGGCAGCGCGGCGCAGGTGCTGCAGGCGCCGCGTCATGCGTATACCCGTCGGTTGCTGGAGGCTTCGGTGCTGCACCCACGGGCTGCGCAACAGCCGAATGAAAAGACGCCGTTGTTGGTGGTCGAGGGGGTGCACAAACAGCACTGGCGCCGTCAGGGCTGGCGACGTCATGGTGTTGCCGCGTTGCAGGATGTGGCGCTGCAACTGCGGCCGGGGGAAACATTGGGGATTGTCGGCGAGTCGGGTTCGGGTAAGTCCACCTTGGCGCGCGCGCTCTTAGGG
>NZ_JBBNAH010000024.1:0-3935 GCF_037994325.1 Pseudomonas sp. | reverse complement strand
AGTAAATGTTCTCCGCCTTGAGGCAGTTGGCCGAACGAACGGTCAGTTCCAAATCATCAACCGGACGAAGCAGGATCGGATCGATCTCGTCTTCCTGTTCGATAACCACTGGTTCACTGTCGCCTTTGAGGTCGACGAACGCAGCCAACTGCTGTTGCAGAATGGTTGCAGCGCGGCGGATAGCCTCTTCAGGATCCAGGGTACCGTTGGTTTCGAGGTCGATAACCAGCTTGTCAAGGTTAGTACGCTGCTCAACACGGGCGTTTTCAACGACGTACGCAACACGGCGTACGGGGCTGAAAGAGGAGTCCAGCTGCAAGCGACCGATGCTGCGGCTTTCGTCCTCATCACTCTGACGCGAGTCAGCAGGCTCATAGCCGCGACCACGAGCCACAGTGAGCTTCATGTTCAGTGCGCCGTTAGAAGCCAGGTTGGCAATAACGTGGTCACCATTGACGATCTCGACATCATGATCCAGCTGAATATCGGCAGCGGTAACTACGCCCGAGCCCTTCTTCGCCAGTGTCAGAGTCACTTCGTCACGACCGTGCAACTTAATAGCCAGACCTTTCAGGTTGAGCAGGATTTCAATTACGTCTTCCTGTACACCTTCGATGGCGCTGTACTCATGGAGTACACCGTCAATCTCGGCCTCGACTACTGCACAGCCAGGCATTGAGGACAACAAAATGCGACGTAGCGCGTTGCCCAAAGTGTGGCCAAAACCACGCTCGAGAGGCTCGAGAGTGATCTTAGCGCGGGTCGGACTGACCACCTGCACATCGATATGGCGGGGGGTCAGGAACTCATTTACCGAAATCTGCATGGATGCACCTATTTTCTAGCCCTTACTTGGAGTAGAGCTCGACAATCAGGCTTTCGTTGATGTCGGCGGAGAGGTCACTGCGAGCTGGAACGCTTTTGAAAACGCCCGATTTCTTCTCAGTGTCAACTTCGACCCACTCAACGCGGCCACGCTGGGCACACAGCTCAAGAGCTTGAACAATGCGCAGCTGATTCTTCGATTTCTCGCGAACTGCAACAACGTCACCAGCACGAACCTGGTAAGACGGAATATTTACAGTTTTACCGTTGATGCTGATCGCTTTATGCGAAACCAGCTGACGGGACTCAGCACGGGTAGCGCCGAAGCCCATACGGTATACAACGTTATCCAGACGGCATTCGAGCAGTTGCAGCAGGTTCTCACCAGTAGCGCCTTTCTTGCCGGCAGCTTCTTTGTAGTAACCGCTGAATTGACGCTCAAGCACGCCATAGATACGACGGACCTTCTGCTTTTCACGCAGTTGGGTGCCGTAATCGGATTGGCGACCACGGCGCTGACCGTGGATACCAGGGGCTGCTTCGATATTGCACTTCGATTCCAGGGCGCGAACGCCGCTTTTCAGGAACAGGTCAGCGCCTTCACGACGCGCCAGTTTGCATTTCGGACCAATGTAACGAGCCATTATCTATCGTCTCCTGATTACACGCGGCGCTTCTTCGGCGGACGGCACCCGTTATGCGGGATTGGCGTCACGTCGGTGATGCTGGCGATCTTGTAACCGCAGCCGTTCAAAGCACGGACAGCGGACTCACGACCTGGACCTGGGCCCTTGACGTTAACGTCGAGGTTTTTCAGGCCGTATTCCAGCGCAGCTTGACCAGCACGCTCGGCCGCTACTTGGGCGGCGAACGGAGTGGACTTGCGTGAACCGCGGAAACCCGAACCACCAGAGGTAGCCCAGGACAGGGCGTTACCTTGACGATCGGTAATGGTCACAATGGTATTGTTAAAAGACGCGTGGATGTGGGCGATGCCATCAACCACTGTCTTTTTGACTTTTTTACGAGGACGAGCAGCAGGTTTTGCCATGACTAGATTCCTGTCGATTCGCGTATGCGATTACTTGCGGATCGGCTTACGCGGACCCTTACGGGTACGTGCGTTGGTCTTGGTACGCTGACCGCGAACCGGAAGGCCGCGACGGTGACGCAGGCCACGGTAGCAACCCAGGTCCATCAAGCGCTTGATTTTCATGTTGACTTCACGGCGCAGGTCACCTTCGGTGTTTACCTTTGCCACTTCGCCACGCAGAAGTTCAATCTGCTCATCGCTCAGATCTTTAATCTTTGCCGCCGGGTTAACCCCGGTGGTTGCGCAAATTTTCTGCGCAGTTGTGCGACCAACACCGAAGATGTAGGTCAGCGAGATAACAGTATGCTTGTTATCTGGAATGTTAACGCCTGCAATACGGGCCATTCAGTGGGACTCCAATTGACAGCTACCTACGCCCCGGAAGCCAAGAAATAGGGCGCGAGATAATATCGCTGTAATAACAAATAATCAACCCGGTAGCGCACTAGCTACCGGGCTTGAAGCACAATCACACTCAGCCTTGGCGCTGTTTGTGACGCGGTTCCGCGCTGCAAATTACTCGAACAACACCTTCGCGGCGAATAATCTTGCAGTTACGGCACAGCTTTTTCACCGATGCACGAACTTTCATCACCAACTCCTCGAACCTTATGGGTACTCAGCGCAACATGCCGCTGCCGTAACCCTTCAGGTTGGCTTTCTTCATCAGGGATTCGTACTGGTGCGAAACGAGGTGCGATTGTACTTGGGACATGAAGTCCATCACAACCACGACCACGATCAGCAACGAGGTCCCGCCAAGGTAGAACGGAACGTTTGCTGCAACCACCAGGAACTGGGGCAACAGGCAGACGGCCGTCATGTAAAGAGCACCGAACATGGTCAAGCGAGTCAGAACGCCATCAATGTAGCGCGCAGACTGCTCACCTGGACGGATGCCCGGAATAAAGGCACCGGACTTCTTCAGGTTTTCCGCTACGTCTTTCGGATTGAACATCAACGCCGTATAGAAGAAGCAGAAGAAAATAATCCCTGCACTAAACAGCAGAATATTCAACGGCTGACCAGGAGCGATCGACTGCGAGATGTCCTGCAACCAGCCCATACCTTCAGACTGACCGAACCAGGCACCCAACGAAGCCGGGAACAGCAAAATGCTGCTCGCGAAAATAGCCGGAATAACACCGGCCATGTTCACCTTCAGCGGCAAGTGGCTGGTCTGCGCAGCGAAGACCTTGCGGCCCTGCTGACGCTTGGCGTAGTGAACAGCAATACGACGCTGACCACGCTCAATGAACACCACGAAACCGATAATCGCTACTGCCAGCAAACCGATGGCAACCAGGGCGAAGATGTTGATATCACCCTGACGTGCAGACTCGAAAGACTGCCCGATCGCTCTCGGAAGACCGGCGACGATACCTGCGAAGATCAACATCGAGATACCGTTGCCTACACCACGCTCAGTAATCTGCTCACCCAGCCACATCATGAACATCGCGCCAGCCACAAACGTGGAGACCGCGACGAAATGGAAGCCAAAGTCACCAGTGAACGCAACGCCCTGCCCCGCCAGGCCAATGGACATGCCAATGGCCTGAACGAGAGCGAGGACGACGGTGCCGTAGCGGGTGTACTGGCTGATCTTGCGACGGCCAGCTTCACCTTCCTTCTTCAACTGCTCCAGCTGCGGGCTGACGGCGGTCATCAATTGCATGATGATCGATGCCGAAATGTACGGCATGATCCCCAGTGCAAAGATGCTCATCCGTTCCAGCGCGCCGCCGGAAAACATGTTGAACAAGCTAAGAATGGTCCCCTCATTCTGTCGAAACAGGTCCGCGAGTCGGTCCGGGTTGATACCTGGAACCGGGATGTGTGCGCCTATTCGGTAGACGATAATCGCCAGGAACAGAAAACGCAGACGAGCCCAGAGTTCAGACATACCGCCTTTGCCGAGCGCAGAGAGAGCACCTTGCTTAGCCATTTATTCCTCGAACTTGCCGCCAGCTGCTTCGATAGCCGCACGCGCACCTTTGGTGGCGCCGATTCCCTT
>NZ_JBBNAH010000023.1:0-9782 GCF_037994325.1 Pseudomonas sp. | reverse complement strand
CGGCCTACAAAGGCATTCCTCTGGCTGCCACCACTGCCGTTGCCCTGGCAGAACACCATCAGCGTGATTTGCCTTGGTGCTTCAACCGCAAAGAAGCCAAAGACCACGGCGAAGGCGGCACCCTGGTTGGTGCACCGTTGGCCGGTAATGTGCTCATTATTGACGACGTTATTACCGCCGGCACCGCGATTCGTGAGGTCATGCAGATCATTCAAGGGCAAAGTGCAACTGCAGCTGGCGTGCTGATTGCATTGAATCGCCAAGAGCGCGGCAAAGGTGAGTTGTCGGCCATTCAGGAAGTTGAGCGCGATTTCGGTATTCCGGTGGTCAGCATCGTTTCGTTGGAACAAGTACTGGAATACTTGGCCCAAGATGCTGAACTGAAGAAATATTTGCCTGCCGTGCAGGCATACCGCGCGCAATACGGAATTTAAGTCTTAACCACGACAGGGTGTTGTTTGCATGCTCAGGCCGGACGTTATCCGTTTCACGTTGATCTTCAGCATGCTGACCTTTGCCGGTACTGCGGCCGCCGATAGTTCGGTGCGTTTCTACCGTTACGTGGATGCCAAGGGTGTTACGGTTCTGGACCGTCAGGGCGTTCCTTCGGACCTCATTTCCAAGGGCTACGAGGTGCTCAACGATCAGGGCCGTGTGATTCAGGTGGTTGCGCCGGCGCCGAGCCTTGAGGAGCGCCAGCGTGCTTTGGCTGACAAGGCCCGCGCTAGCACCGATGCGCAATTGCTGCGTTTGTACTCCACACCTGAAGACGTTGATCGTGCCAAAGCCCGCAAGCTGGCGGAGTTGGACGGGGTCATCACCGTGGCGCGGGGCAACCTGGCCTCGTTGAAAACCCAGCAAGGCAACTTGCAGGGCCAGGCTGCGGACATGGAGCGTGCTGGCAAGCAGGTACCCGACCACTTGGTGGCGCAGATCGAAAACATCAAAGCGGAACAAGTTGGTGTTGAGGCTGATATTCAGCGTTACGTGGAAGGCCGCAAACAGGCCGAGGCGAGTTTCGATGCCGACCGCGCTCGACTGCTGACCCTGTTAGGCCCCAAGCAGTGAGTTGATCGCGCAATAAAAGCCCCGCTGAGAAACCTCAGCGGGGCTTTTTATTGGGTGCTTTTTATCAGTGATGCTTGCGGTTGCAGATCAGGGTGCCGACGCCGCTGTCGGTGAAAATCTCCAACAACACCGCATTGGGCACGCGACCGTCGATGATGTGGGCGCTGTTGACGCCGCACTGCACCGCTTCCAGCGCACAGCGAATCTTCGGCAGCATGCCGCCGTAAATTGTGCCGTCAGCGATCAAGCCATCCACCTGTGCGGTGGAAAGGCCAGTCAGTACGTTGCCTTCTTTGTCCATCAGGCCGGCAATGTTGGTGAGCAAAATCAGCTTCTCCGCTTTCAGCGCTTCAGCCACTTTGCCTGCCACCAAGTCGGCGTTGATGTTGTACGACTCACCGTTGGCGCCCACGCCAATTGGCGCGATGACCGGAATAAAGTCGCCTTTAACCAGCATGTTCAGCAGGTCGGTATTGACCCCAACCACTTCGCCAACATGACCGATATCGATGATTTCCGGCTGAGTCATTTCCGGCGTTTGCCGGGTCACTGTGAGCTTTTTCGCACGAATCAGCTCGGCATCTTTACCGGTCAGGCCGATGGCGCTGCCGCCATGGCGGTTGATCAGGTTAACGATGTCTTTGTTTACCTGGCCGCCCAACACCATTTCCACCACGTCCATGGTGGCGGCGTCGGTCACGCGCATGCCGTCGATAAAGTGGCTTTCGATCGACAGGCGTTTGAGTAGATCGCCAATCTGCGGGCCGCCGCCGTGTACAACGACCGGGTTGATCCCTACCGCTTTCATTAACACGATGTCGCGCGCAAAGCCGGTTTTCAGCTCGTCGCTTTCCATGGCGTTGCCGCCGTATTTGATAACCAGGGTTTTGCCGACAAAACGACGAATGTAGGGCAGGGCCTCAGAGAGAACCTTGGCAACATTGGTGGCGGCATCGCGTTCGAGGGTCATGCGGGGCTCCAGCAAAACGGCGTAGCCGGCCGCGAGGGCCGGCTATACAGGCGGTCAGAATGGCAGGTTGAGGTCAGGTGCGGCGGTGTACAGCTGAGCGCGGAACAACTCTTTGATGCGATCGAGCTCTTCCTGGCTGTCGGCTTCAAAGCGCAGTACCAGCACTGGCGTGGTATTGGAGGCACGAACCAGGCCCCAGCCCTTTGGGTAATCGACGCGCACGCCGTCCAAGGTGGTGACGCTGCCTTCACCCCAGTGACCATCACGCTGCAAGGCGGTGATGATGCCGAACTTGTTTTCGTCAGTTACGGTGATGTTGATTTCCGGGGTGGAGATATCGCTCGGGAACGCGGAGAACACGTGCTCGGCGTCGCGTTTGTCCTGGCTGAGAATTTCCAGCAGGCGAGCAGCGCTGTAGATGCCGTCATCAAAGCCGAACCAGCGCTCTTTGAAGAAGATATGGCCGCTCATTTCGCCGGCCAGCAGGGCGCCGGTCTGCTTCATTTTCTTTTTGATCAGCGAGTGGCCGGTTTTCCACATGACCGGACGGCCGCCGTAGCCGCTGATCAGTGCGCCCAGGCGACGGGTGCACTTAACGTCAAAGATCACGTCTGCGCCAGGGTTGCGCGACACCACATCTTTGGCGAACAGCATCATCAAGCGATCTGGGTAAACGATGGTGCCTTTGTTGGTCACCACGCCGACACGGTCGCCGTCGCCGTCGAAAGCCAAGCCTAAGTCGGCGCCGGTTTCGTGGACCTTGGCGATCAGGTCTTCCAGGTTTTCTGGTTTGCCCGGATCCGGGTGGTGGTTCGGGAAGTTACCGTCAACGTCGCAGAACAGCGGAATCACGGTGCAGCCCAGGGCTTCGATCAGTTGCGGGGCGATGACGCCGGCGGCGCCGTTACCGCAGTCCACCACCACTTTCAGCGGCTTGGCCAGGGCGATGTCGTCGCGGATTTGTTTGAAGTAGCGGTCCAGCAGCTCAACCTGCTCAACGCTGCCTTGGCCGCTGCTGAGGTTATTGGTTTCGATGCGCTCGCGCAGGGCTTGGATCTGTTCGTTGGCCAGGGTGTCGCCAGCAACCACGATTTTGAAGCCGTTGTAGTCCGGCGGGTTGTGGCTACCGGTCAGCATCACGCCGGTTTTACCGGCCAATACGTTGGCGGCGTAGTACAGAACAGGGGTCGGCACCAGGCCGATGTCGCTGACGGCGCAGCCAGCTTCTACCAGACCTTGAATGAGCGATTGCACCAGTTCGGGGCCGGACAGACGGCCGTCGCGGCCTACCGATACATTAGGCTCGCCAGCGGCAAGGCTTTCGGCGCCCACTGCGCGGCCGACCCAATAAGCGGTTTCAGTTGTCAGGGTGTCGCCAACTACGCCGCGAATGTCATAGGCGCGGAAGATGCTGGCGGGCAAGTTGGGTGCGGTGTGCGGCACATTGCTCATAGCGGGGGCTTGCTCCAATCCCAGGAGATCCTGGTCTTCGTCGAGGATGTCGATATCAAGAATATCGGTGTCTTGAAAGAGCGGGTTCACCAGCTCGGCAGGCTTTACGGCGGCAGGTGCTGCCACTTTCGTGCCACTCGGACTGCTAGGTGTCGCCTTGGTCTCTTGTACTTCGGTTGGCAGTGCGCTTTGCCGGCGAGGCATTCGCGCGAGTTTCTGCGCCAGCGCGTTTAGAACGGGCAAGCGCAGGCTGAAGGCTTTGACGCTTTTGCCTGCAGAGAGTTCTTGTACTAATTGCGTGAGCTGGTCGGCGTCTTTGCGCAGGATGCTTTGCTGGCGATTATTGAGCAGCATCAGGCCCAGCAGTGCGCCGGAGAGCGCCAGTGCTATGGCCAGCAGCAATGGCAGGGTGGAAACCGCCGGCATCGACAGCGCTTCACCTGGGAGGAACTCCAGCTTCCAGTTGGAGTTGCCGCTGGTGAACGCCAAGGGAGCGCCAGTTGACTCTTGCCCGCGGGTAGCCAGCACCTGCGCCGGGCTCTGGCCGAACTGTTGGGACAGGCGCAACTGGCCGATGCCGTCGGGCAGTGGCGGCAGGGCGGAGAGCAGGCGCTGCAGGTCGATAATCAGCAGCAGAGTGCCCTGCAGCGGTTGGCCGTCAGCCAGGCGCAGGGGCGCGGCGCTGTAGACCAGCCAGCGCTGACCCACTTTGTACGCTTCTGGGGCCGGGGTTTGCCCGCTTTCGACGCGACGCAGCAAGTCCATCGCCGCAAAGTTCATCGGCGCGGCGCGGGTGGTGTTCTGCACAGCCTGGCCTGGCAGGTTGATATAGGCATCGACTACGCCGTCCCAGTAACCGACGTCGCGCTCAGCCGCGCTGATCACTTCCGGGCTCTGGCTCTGCAGCGCTAATAGCAGCTTTGGATTGCGTGCAGCGGCTTGGGTGTCGGCGCTGAGCTGGCGTAGGGCTTGCTGCAAGGCTGCGGCCTGACTGCCGCCCCAGGCATGGGCAAGTTCGCCTTGGGTTTGCGTTTGCGCGCTGGTGAGCAAGGCAAACCACAGCACGGCCGCCGCGCCGAGCAAGCCAATAAACGCCACGCCAAGGCCGGGCAGCAGGGTTTTCAGTAGCGGCTCTGCATCGGCCTTTACGGCGGTGGGGTCGCTTACTTGCGGTAGGGGTTCAGCGTCCTTGGCGGTGCGCTTGAAGAGTTTCAATCGGTGTCTCCTCGGCGGTGCGTCCTGGCGTTGGTCGGTTGCAATAGGTGCGTATCGGTCATTGGCTGCCCGAGTGGCCGAAACCACCCGCGCCGCGCTGGCTCTCATCGAAGTTTTCCACCAGCTCGAAACGCGCTTGTACCACCGGCACCAGCATCAACTGCGCGATACGCTCGCCCACGGTGATGGTGAATGCGCTTTGCCCGCGATTCCAGCAGGACACCATCAGCTCGCCTTGGTAGTCCGAGTCGATCAGGCCGACCAAGTTACCCAGCACGATGCCGTGCTTATGGCCCAGGCCCGAGCGCGGCAGAATCAGGGCCGCCAGGCCCGGGTCACCGATATAGATCGACAGGCCGGTCGGGATCAGCACGGTTTGCCCAGGCTCGAGCACGCGGTCTTCGGTAAGCATGGCGCGCAGATCAAGGCCGGCTGAACCTGGGGTGGCGTATTCGGGCAGGGGAAAATCACGGCCAATCCGCGGGTCGAGAATCTTGGCTTGCAGTGCGTGCATGGGTAGCTCTTTACAGGTGGTAAATAGGCCTTAGGCCTGGTTCAGACGGTCGGCGATAAAGGCGATCAGCTGGCGGGCAATCTTGCCTTTGCTGGTTTGTGCCAGGCTGCTTTGTTGCAACTCGCGGTCGATGATGGTGATTGCGTTCTCTTCACTATTGAAGCCGATGCTGGGGTTGGCCACATCGTTGGCGACGATCAGGTCGAGGTTTTTGTCTTTGAGCTTGCGAGCAGCATAGTCGAGCAGTTTTTCAGTTTCAGCGGCAAAGCCGACGCTAAAGGGGCGATCTTCGCGCTGCGCCAAGGTCGCGAGAATATCCGGGTTGCGCACCATCTGCAGGAGCATGCCTTCGCCGGTGGACGGGTCTTTTTTCAATTTGTGCTGTGCAACCACTTCCGGGCGGTAGTCGGCCACGGCGGCGGCGGCGATCAGCAGGTCGCAGGGCATGGCAGCTTCGCAAGCGGCGAGCATGTCGCGGGCGCTGACCACGTCGATACGGTTGACTCGGTCAGGCGTCGGCAGATGCACTGGCCCCGTCACCAGGGTGACCTTGGCGCCGGCTTCAACGGCGGCTTCGGCCAGGGCAAAGCCCATTTTTCCGGAGCTGTGGTTGGTGATGTAGCGCACCGGGTCGATATTTTCCTGGGTCGGCCCCGCGGTGATCAGCACGTGGCGCCCGGTCAGGCTTTCGCGTTTAAAGCAATCGGCGGCCAGTTGGGCGAGGTCGTCGGCTTCGAGCATGCGCCCCAGGCCAACATCGCCGCAGGCCTGGCTGCCCGAGGCGGGACCAAACATATGCAGGCCGCGCTCAATCAACAACTGACTGTTGGCTTGGGTGGCTTCGTCGCGCCACATTGCTTGGTTCATGGCCGGCGCCAGGGCGACTGGTGCGTCGGTGGCCAGTACCACGGTGGTCAGCAGGTCGTTGGCGATGCCTTGGGCCAGGCGCGCCATAAGGTCGGCGGTGGCGGGAGCGATCAGAATCAGGTCAGCCCATTTGGCCAGTTCGATATGGCCCATGGCCGCTTCGGCGGCGGGGTCGAGCAGGTCCATGTGCACGGGGTGGCCAGAAAGTGCCTGCAGCGTCAGTGGGGTGATGAATTCACGACCACCCTGGGTCATGACCACACGGACTTCCGCACCTTGGTCGCGCAGACGGCGAACCAGTTCGGCGCTTTTATAAGCGGCAATGCCGCCACCTACGCCAAGGACGATGCGTTTCCGATACAGCCGCTGCATAGGCCTGCCTTATAAGAAGTGGAATCCCCCACGACGGCGGCCTCCCCAGGCCGGTCGTCGCGCAAAAAAGTCGGGCTAAGATAGCACAGCGCCCGCAGCGGAACAGCGGGCTGCGCTCGACATGGAGGGGATCTATGAGCATTCGAAATTGGCCCGCGCAAGATCGTCCGCGGGAGCGTTTATTGGAGTACGGGGCCAGCAGTTTGACCGACGCGCAATTGCTGGCGATTTTTCTGCGTACGGGGGTTGCTGGGCGCAGCGCGGTGGACCTTGCCCGTGACCTGCTTGGGCAGTTCGGCGGGCTGCGAGCACTACTTCAGGCAGACCTGCGTACCTTCAGTGCGCACCTGGGGTTGGGGCCCGCCAAGTTTGCCCAATTGCAGGCGGTGTTGGAGATGTCGCGCCGGCACTTGGCCGAGAACCTTAGCCGCGAGTCCGTGCTGGAGAGCCCGACGGCGGTGCGTGAATACCTGACGGCGCAGTTGCGGCATGAAGAGCATGAGGTGTTCGGTTGTCTCTTTCTGGATGCCAAGCACCGGGTTCTGGCATTTGAAGCCCTGTTTCACGGCACTATCGACGGCGCTAACGTCTACTTGCGGCAGGTGGTCAAACGCGCCCTGGCGCACAACGCAGCGGCGCTGATTCTTTGCCACAACCATCCATCAGGCTCGGTTGAGCCAAGCCAAGCTGACTGCCGCTTAACGGCGCAGATAAAGGAGGCGCTGGCGCTGGTGGATGTGCGCGTGCTCGATCACTTCATCATTGGCGAGGGGGTGCCGCTGTCGATGGCAGAACGTGGCTTGTTGTAGGCAGTTGCCTGCGACGGCTGAGGCGTAGAGAGCAGTTCTCTACGCCTTTTCCAGGCTTAAGGCTTGAGCGTAACTTTCGAAAAGTCCTGCCGACCGAACGGGCTGACCTGATAGCCCTGTACGTCGTTTCGCGTTAATGCGGCTGCGGTTGGGTGTGCGAGGGGTAACCACAGCGCCTGTTGTTGGATTTGGGTTTGTGCCTTGATGTACAGCTCGGTGCGTTTGGCCACATCGCTGGTGCCTTTGCCGTCGCTGATCAACTGATCCAGGCCTTTGTCGCAGTAGCGCGCGAAGTTGGTTCCCGACTGCACAGCCGCGCAGGAAAACTGCGGGGTGAGGAAGTTGTCCGGGTCACCGTTATCGCCGGCCCAGCCCATAAAGAGAATGTCGTGTTCGCCGGCTTTGGCGCGACGCACCAGTTCGCCCCATTCAATAACGCGGATTTGCGCGCGAATGCCGACCTTGGCCAAGTCGGCCTGCAATAGCTGCGCGCCAAGACTTGGGTTGGGATTAAGCAGGCTGCCGGTGGGGCGGGTCCAGAGGGTGGTGTCGAAGCCGTCCTTCAATCCGGCTTTGGTCAGCAGGTCTTTGGCGTGTTGCACGTCATGGGCGTAACCCGGCAAGGCCTTGGCATAGCTCCAGGTGTTGGGCGGAAAAGGGCCATTGGCGGCGGTGGCGCTGTCTTCGAACACGGCCTTGAGGTAGTTGGCTTTGTCGAAAGCCAGGTTGATGGCTTGGCGCACCTCGGGTTTATCCAGTGGCGGGTGTTGGCTGTTAAACGCCACGAAAGCGGTCATAAAGGCCGGGGTCTCCACCACCTTTAATGCGCTGTCTTTGCGCGCGGCGGCGACGTCCAGCGGCTTGGGCGACAGCGCAACCTGGCATTCGCCGCGCCGCAGTTTTTGCAGACGCACGTTGGCATCCGGGGTAATGGCGTACACCAGGGCGTCCGCCGCAGGTTTGCCGGCGAAGTAGTCCGGGTTGGCGGCATAGCGCACCACGGCATCTTTCTGGAAACGCTTAAACACAAACGGGCCGGTGCCGATGGGCTGGGCATTGAGCTTTTCCGGGGTGCCGGCTTTAAGCAGTTGCGCGCTGTATTCGGCGGAATAAATAGAAGCGAAGCCCATGCTTAAGGTGGCGAGGAAGGTGGCTTCCGGGTGATTAAGGGTAAAGCGCAGGTGCTGCGGGTTGGGTGCTTCAACGCTTTTGATCAGGCTGGGCAGTTGCATCGACTGGGCGTGGGGGAAGCCGCTTTGCGCCACTTTGTGCCACGGGTTGTTGCTGTCGAGCATGCGTTGGAAGCTGAATAGGGCGTCTTCGGCATTCAGCTCGCGGCTGGGCTTGAAGTAGTCGGTCTGGTGAAACTTCACGCCTTGGCGCAGTTGGAAGTCGTACACCAGACCGTCGTCCGAGACCGTCCAGCTTTCCGCCAGGCTGGGCTGTAGCTTGCCGCTGACCGCATCGAACTCCACCAAACGATTCATCAGTACATCGGCCGAGGCGTTGGTGGTGGTCAGCGTGTTGTACTGCACCACATCGAACCCTTCCGGGCTGGCTTCGGTGCAGACACTTAAGGTCGTGGCGGCCTGAGCAGTGCAGGCGAGCAGCGAGACAAGCAACAGCGGCAAGGGGGCGAGGCGCATGGGCAGACTCCTTGAGTGCTCGCAAGCGCAGGTGCTGGCGAGTCGACGGCCCATCCGCGGGCCTGGCTAATCGGTAAGAGGCCTACCCTAGACCATGCCGCGCGGCAGAACAATCAGCCTGGGCTGACGAGTGGTTATCCGAGAAATATGCCTTGTTTAAGCGCTTACAGGTAGAATGCTCGGCCCCGTTTGGCCCGTAGGCAGTAGTTATCCTTGTTGCTCCGGGGGCTTTCTGGTATAAAGCAGCGCTCTTTTCTAGGGGCCCGGTTCCTTCGCTTGTAGGTGTGGCCGGTAAGACCCTGAAGAAACGCGGCGCAGAGCGCCAAATGACTTTGAGTTTAAGCGGCCAACCCATGCCGGGTTGGGCATGTGGTTTTAGAGGGCTGATGTATGTCGAGAGTCTGTCAAGTTACCGGTAAGGGTCCGGTAACCGGGAATAACATTTCCCACGCTAACAACAAAACCCGTCGCCGTTTCCTGCCAAACCTGCAGCATCACCGCTTCTGGGTTGAGTCGGAAAAACGTTTCGTCCGTCTGCGCGTTACTGCCAAAGGCATGCGTATCATCGACAAGCGTGGCATTGATGTCGTGCTGGCCGAAATCCGCAGCCGCGGCGAAAAGGTTTAAGGAGAAAGTCATGCGTGAATTGATCCGTTTGGTGTCGAGCGCCGGTACTGGCCACTTCTACACCACCGACAAGAACAAACGTACTACCCCGGACAAAATCGAAATCAAAAAATTCGATCCAGTTGTTCGCCAGCACGTGATCTACAAAGAAGCCAAAATCAAGTAATTGATTAGCTTCTAAAAGTCCCCGCTTAGTGCGGGGATTTTTTTGCCTGGCGATCGGCTGCGCGTCGGCATTGCGG
>NZ_JBBNAH010000022.1:0-4420 GCF_037994325.1 Pseudomonas sp. | reverse complement strand
GGTCTTAACTTGCCCCTGTGCACCTAAACAACCGTATGGAGTGGCCGTGATGAAAACCCCAATAACCGCAAGCCTGTCGCTGCTGGCCCTGTTCGCTGCCGTTACTGCCTCTGCCGATGGCGGCAGCATCAGTTTCCAAGGCCAGATTACGGAATCGGCCTGTAGCGTAAACGCCGTTCCCAGTGCCATGGCCGATGCCCATGCACAAACAATCGCTCCGGGCATTAGCCTGCGCGTTGCCGCCGAAAACGACGCTTGCTCGCGCGGCAACCCGGCGTTTACCGCGCAATACATGCCGCTGCAAGCCAGCCAAACCGAGGTGCAAGACAAGGTCATCACCATCACCTACAACTGAGCCCAAACGGCTCGCGCCACGCCACCGATCTATTTACGATTGCCAGCGCTCTCGGGCGCTGGTATCTGTACATGCACACAGTGGTTTTGGCGCACCGATGCACTCCCTCGAAGACCCCCGTTTCTATTACCTGGCCAACTTTCACAAGGCATTGGCCTGGCTTGCTGCGCGTTATAGCGACCTGTTCAGCCGTGAAGAGGCTGATTTTCTGCGCCTGTTTGCCGAGCTACCGCTGCCCTCGCAGGCCCTGCTGACACGCATGGTGATGCGCAAAGGCCCGCACTTTCGCGCCAGCAAGCTGCGCTACGAAGAAATCGGCTGTTCGCGCCAGGCGTCTGAGGCGTTGCTGGGCCACGGCTGGATTACCACCGACACCGAACTGAGCCTGCCCGAACTGTTTAACCACCTGCGTAAGGATGAAGTGCTGCAGCACTTCGGCCACCTGCTCAGCAGTCGCAACGTCAATAAGCCACAACTGCTGGAACAACTGGAAAGCCAACTGCCAGGCGCGCAGTGCTTCCAGCAGTGGTGCCCGCAATTGGATGACCCGCTGCTGACCCTGACGATTGGCGAACTGATCGACCGCCTGCGCCTGATGTTTTTCGGCAATCTGCATCAAGACTGGGTGGAGTTTGTACTCTCGGACCTGGGTATTTTCCGTTACGAACACGTGGCGCTCAGCGCCGACACCCGCGGCTTTACCAGCCGCGCCGATATCGACACCTACTTCCATCTCTGGCAATGCCGGCAACGTTTCGAGGCCGGCGAGCCGTTGGCCGAAATCCTCGAACAGATCGCCGAAGTGCGCACCGACAACCCGCTCTTGCTGGAGCGGCGCGGCAAGCTGCTGTTCCGCATGGGTCAGTACCTGGAACGCCTGGGCGAGCTGGAGCACGCCCTGGGCATCTATGCCGCCAGTGCTTACGTGGAAGCGCGCCAACGGCAAATTCGGGTGCTGGAGCGCCTGGCGCGTTATGAGGACGCCCACGCCCTGGCCCAGCAAGCCACCGCTGCGCCGGTAAACGATGCCGAAGCGCAACTGGTGGCGCGCGCCCTGACCCGTCTGAATCGCCAACTCGGGCTAGCCAAGGCGAAAAAAGCGCCAAAGGTGAACGCCGGCTTGATCGAGCTAAGCCTGCCTTTTCTGCCCGATTGCAGCGTGGAACGCCGGGTGCAACTGCACCTGAGCGACGAGCAGGCGCCGGTGCATTACGTGGAAAACACCCTGATCTGCAGCTTGTTTGGCCTACTCTGCTGGCCGGCGATTTACGCGCCGTTGCCGGGGGCGTTTTTCCATCCTTTTCATACCGGCCCGGTCGACCTGCTGCGCGCCGACTTTCGCCAGCGCCGCGCCAGCCAATTTGCCGAGTGCCTGGCGCTGCTGGAGTCCGACGCCTACAAAGCGCGCATCCGCACGACCTACCAGGAAAAGTTCGGCATTCAGTCGCCCTTTGTATTTTGGGGGTTGCTCACTGAAGAGTTGCTGGAACAGGCCCTCACCTGCCTGCCCGCTGCGCACTTACAGGCGTGGTTCCAGCGTTTGCTGGGCGATATCAAAGCCAACCGCGCCGGCATGCCCGACCTTATCCAGTTTTGGCCTGCCGAGCAGCGCTACCGCATGATCGAAGTAAAAGGCCCGGGCGATCGTCTGCAAGACAACCAGAAACGCTGGCTAGCCTTTTGTGCCGAACATGGCATGCCAGTGGACGTGTGTTATGTGCAATGGGCTATTGCGCAAGAAGGACCGGGAGCGTGAGCTACACAGTCGCCGTGCGTGCCCTGTGTGAGTTCACCGCCAAACAAGGTGACCTCGACCTGCGCTTCACCCCCTCGCCCACGGCCCAGGAAGGTATTGCCGGGCATATGAGCGTGGTCGCTCGGCGCGGCTCGGGGTATATCGCCGAGCTGCCCTTGAGTGGCGAGTACAAGGGGCTTCTGGTGCGCGGTCGCGCCGATGGCTATAACCCCGATGACAACCTGCTGGAAGAAATCAAAACCCACCGTGGCGATATCTCGCGGATTCCAGAAAACCATCGGCTGCTGCATTGGGCACAGGTAAAGGTCTACGGCGCGCTGCTGAGTGCCGAGTACGAGTTGGAAGAAGTCGACCTGGCGGTGGTGTATTTCAATGTGCTCACCCACAAGGAAACCAGCTTTCGCGAAACCTTTAGCGCCAGTGCCTTGCAGGCATTTTTTGAGCTGCATTGCGGGCGCTTTATTGCCTGGGCCGAGCAGGAACAAGCACACCGCCTGGAACGCGATCGCAGTCTTGACCGGCTGAAGTTTCCCCACGCCAGTTTTCGCAGCGGCCAACGCCAACTGGCCGAAGCGGTGTACCGCGCCGCGCGCGATGGCCACAGCCTGATGGCCCAGGCCACCACCGGCATTGGCAAAACCATCGGCACGCTGTTTCCGCAGCTCAAAGCCTTTGCGGAACAAAAGCTCGACCGCCTGTTTTTCCTCACGGCAAAAACCCCGGGCCGGCGCCTGGCCCTCGATGCCCTGGAAACCCTGCGCGCCCAGGAGCCAAAAATCGCCCTGCGGGTGCTGGAACACGTCGCCCGCGACAAGGCCTGCGAGCACCCGGACAAAGCCTGCCACGGCGACTCTTGCCCGCTGGCCAAAGGCTTTTACGACCGCCTGCCCGCCGCCCGTAAAGCCGCGCTGGACAGCCAATGGCTGAACCAGGCCGCCGTGCGCGACGCAGCCCTGGCCCATGGCATCTGCCCCTACTACCTGAGCCAAGAGCTGTGCCGTTGGAGCGATGTGGTGGTCTGCGACTACAACTACTACTTCGACATGACCGCCCTGCTCTACGGCCTTACCCAGCTCAACGAATGGAAAGTCACCCTGCTGGTGGACGAAGCGCACAACCTGGTGGAGCGCGGGCGCGGCATGTACAGCGCAGAATTGCAGCAAGCGCGCTTCAAGACCATGCGTGGCCTGGCGCCCAAAGGCTTAAAGAGCGTGCTCGACCGCGTCAACCGCCACTGGAACCAACTGCACCAGGACCAGCAAGCGCTGTATCAGGTATACCCGGCCGCGCCGGACCTGTTCATCATGGCGCTGCAAAAAGCCGTCAGCGCCATCACCGATCACCTCACCGACCAGCCCACCGGCAACGAAGCCGAACTGCTGCATTTCTACCTCGACGCCATGCTGTTTTGCCGCCTGGCTGAGGTATTTGGCCCGCACTCGCTGTTTGATATCAGCCGTCATCTCGGCACCGGGGGCACGTCGCAATCGACCCTGTGCATCCGTAACGTAGTACCAGCCCCCTTCCTCGCCCCGCGCCTGGCGGCGGCCCATAGCTGCACACTGTTCTCCGCCACCTTAAGCCCGGCCAACTACTACGCCGACCTGCTCGGGCTGGCGGAAAATACGCCATGGATTGATGTGGAATCGCCGTTTCTGGCCGAGCAGTTACAGGTGCAGGCCGTGAGCAACCTCTCCACCCGCTACGTTGACCGCGAGCGTTCGCTGGCACCGATTTCCGCACTTATGGCGCGTCAGTTCGGCGAACGGCCGGGTAACTATCTGGCGTTTTTCAGCAGCTACGCCTATCTGGAACAGGTGCGTGACGAATTTGTTGCCGCCCACCCGCTGGTGCCGATTTGGGTGCAGTCGCGGCAAATGGATGAAGCCGAGCGCCAACACTTTCTCCAGCGCTTTGAGGAAAACGGCCAGGGCATCGGTTTTGCTGTGTTGGGCGGGGCCTTTGGGGAAGGCATCGACCTACCCGGCAAGCGTTTGATCGGCGCCTTTATCGCCACCTTGGGGCTGCCGCAAATCAACCCGGTGAACGAGCAAATCAAACAGCGCATGCAAAGCATGTTTGGCAGCGGGTACGACTACACCTACCTCTACCCCGGCCTGCAAAAAGTCGTGCAGGCAGCCGGGCGGGTGATTCGTACCCAGCAGGACTCAGGCGTGGTGTATTTGATGGATGACCGCTTTAGTCAGGCGCAGGTCAGGCGGTTATTGCCAACATGGTGGGAAGTGGGAAGGTGTCGATTGCCGGATGAGCGGCCGGTTCAACCGTGAAATCTCCGCGCCTGGGTCCCC